>SLGC01000374.1 GCA_007123885.1 Bacteroidales bacterium
AAATATCAAGGCATTTGTCAATATTAACCGCCCAGGTGATTTAAGAAAAATTCCTGAGTAAATGGATCCGGCCGTTTTATGTGCATTAAAACCGGCCTATCTGCGGTTGTATATCCTGATCCGGTGTTCCGGTCCGGCTACCCCGGCATAATTGACGGTCCTGAATACAAGTTCATATTCCTGATCTCTCAATCGAAGTTCATATTCAGGACTAATGCCAACCCATTCATTCCCGGGCAATGTTTTTAACTGATATTCTTTCAGGCTTGGGGTGAAAGATTCCAGTCCGATTACGGCAATGTTATCCTCTATTTTAACTCCCGACGCTATTGTATTAGGAGTAAAATATATCTCATTCCTGTCCTGCACCAGACGGAGGTTCTCGGGGCTTCCATATATCCAGTGCGGACTGGTACCTCTTATCCATATATTGTTCTGATTATACTCGTCGTCATACATGATCAGCATGTTTTTTCGATCGGACCAGGCGGTGAATATGTCATTATGGGTATCCCATGTAATCCATGTGTAGGTCTGGGCAAATTCAGTTTTCTCCATGTCCATCTCATCATCATACTCCAGTGGTGTACGGTCGGGCCCTTTTACCATCAGGATATCGGCACCCTCATTTTTCAGGTACTCGTTTCTTATTTCGAGAGCTGAAAGAGGTTTCCCGTCTTTTTCAAAATGATGGTCGTATTTAGCATCTGACATAAACCATTTATTGTATTTATTTATCCATATTTCATTTGCACCATGATGTGAAAACCGCGCTTCCTGAACCCCCGGTCCTGCCCCCAGCGTTCTTGTAACATACCCGAAGGAGTTCATTACTGCATTCTGGACTCTCATGAAATGACCGCAATGGTATCCCTGTCCTTCCAGGGCATAATCAAGTATTTTCCCGACATCTCCTGCTCCGGGGTAAGGATCCGCATAATCTTCTATGGGTATAACTGATTTGATCCAGTTCCTGAGTAACAAAATTCTTTTAAATTCATCAGCCTCGCCATGAAAGATGGTATCAAGCCGATATTTTGTGATCAGGTGACTGATGCCGGGTGAAGACATATCTTCGAAGGATTCAAAGACCGTGTTCCGGTGGTAGACAGGATTGTCATTATCCTCGATGTAATAATTATTTCCTCCGCACGCTGACATGAGAATGCCAAGTGTTCCTAAAATAAGAAGTGTTTTCATGTATTTGTATAATTCAGGGTTTCCTGCTTAATTTTCTTTTATATTTCAATGTAACCTTGCGGATATTCGCCAAAAACAAGACTGCCATATTCTATATCCGCTGTTACTATATGAATTCCTTTTCGGGCTGAGATTTCGGCCTTTAACTTCGGTCATTGGTCAAGATAATAATAAATACTAACATGTGCAAAAGTGATATTTATTAATGAAAGTGATGAATGAAGCCATTGAATCTAAATTAATGATGATTGTATTGTCCTGTTCCGGACTGTCATTTGAAAACCGTCCATTCCTCTTTATTTAAAACAGTTCCATATTATTGAAAATTTTGATTATATTCCGTACAGGTATTAATTTTAGTGAAAGTTAAAAAAAACCAGAATGGATATACACAAAATAATGTCCGGGTATACACCTGGGATGGAAAACATACTTAATATATTGCATGATCTGCAGGATGCCCATCCGATGAATTATCTGCCGGAGCATACTCTGAGGGAAGTTGCCCGGTATCTTAATACAACCCTGAGTTCAGTCTATGGCGTGATCGGTTATTATACCATGCTCAGCACGAAACCGAGGGCCAGGCACATAATACGAGTGTGCCAGTCGCCGGTATGCCATCTTATGGGTACAAATACCGTGGTTGAAGCATTACGGAAACACCTGGGCGTCGGCCTCAATGAACCAACGCCTGACGGACTGTTCTGGGTCGAGTTGTCAGAATGTACAGGAACATGCGAGGTCGCCCCGGCAATAATGATTGACCGGGAAATATATGGAGATCTGTCCGAAAATGCAATTGGAAACATAATTTCCATGATAAGGGAAAAGTCGGGGAAAGTTAAAAAAGAAGCAGGTCACTGAGATAGTTAATCAATCCCGGTCCGCTTCCCTGTCTTCATAAATTCCGGGCAACCGGTAATAAGATCCATCTGCAGGAGAGCCGTGATACCGGATATTACAGAAAACCAGCAGTCAGTCAAAACAGAATCAAAATATCAATACCGAGAATAATGATAAAGGAAAACAGGATAGTACTTAAAAACCTGGGCCTCATTGATCCTGAAAGGATTGATGATTACATCTCTGCAGGGGGGTATGAATCGTTCAAAAAAGCTCTTCGGATGGAACCTGATGAAATAATAGACGAGATTATTGAATCCGGCTTAAGGGGCAGGGGAGGAGCCGGATTTTCCACGGGGCTTAAAGAGAGGTTTACCAGCGAGGCATGCCTGGCTTGTGAAAACCGTTATATCATCTGTAATGCCGATGAGGGTGAACCCGGCACATTCAAGGACAGGATAATCATGGAGAACGATCCCCATATGTACCTTGAAGGAATGATGATTGCTGCCCTGGCCATACAGGCAACAAGGGGATATATCTATATCAGGGGTGAGTATTACCGGTCCATCGAAAGGACTCAAAAGGCCCTTGAAGATATGAGAAGCAGGAATATACTCGGTGATAATATACTTGGCACCGGTATGTCATTTGATATTGAAATTAAAAGAGGTGCGGGTTCCTATCTGTGTGGTGAAGAACTTACCCTTATTGAATCACTCGAAGGGAAAAGGGGTTATCCCCGCATAAAACCACCCTTTCCGGCCGAAAAGGGCCTATGGGGTTTTCCTACACTGATGAACAATGTTGAATCATTTGCCTGTATTCCCCCGATTATCAGCAACGGATCCATGTGGTACAGTTCCCTGGGCACCAAAACCTCACCGGGAACCAAGATATTTACTATCAGCGGACCGGTCCGGAAACCCGGATTTTATGAGGTGGAGTTGGGTGTGACTTTGCGCGGCCTGATATTTGATTTGGCAGGTGGCATGGTTGAGGGAAAAAAATTCAAGGCTGCTGTCCTGGGTGGAGCTGCCGGAACTTTTGTCGATGAGTCACTACTTGATGAACCACTGGGTTTTGATGAAATGAAGGAAAAGGGGGCAACACTCGGTTCGGGTGCAATAATTGTAATGGACGAAACCATGAGTATTTGGGAAATGCTTAATTCAATACTCAGGTTTTTTGAACATGAATCATGCGGCAAATGCATACCGTGCAGGATAGGTTCGAAACATCTGCTGAAGCTTATGCAGGAAGTAAAAAATTCTAAGAACGGGAAGGGGCTGTTAACCGGAAATCTTGTTGCCCAGGCAGAGATCATGGCTCGTACATCCCTTTGCCCCCTCGGGCAGTCACATATCCTTCCCATAAGAAGTGCGGTTCAATATTTTCCGGAGGTTAAGTGATACATGGTTCTTCATCAATCCGCTACAGAGTCGATATAATAGATAAAATGGCAATATTAAAAACAGATATCAGGCTTTAGCAGGGGCCGTCTTTCAGAAACTCATCCCTCGTAGCAGACTGTCTTTTTGATTTTCAAGAAAAAACAATATTGGTTCATTTAAAATACACAGCATCATATAAACTTTTCACCAAATGGGTAATCAGATATCGATCAAAATTGACGGCAAATCAATTACAACTGAAGAGGGCAGAAACCTTCTGCAGGTTGCCAGGGAAAACGGGATAAATATTCCCGGACTTTGTTATCACCGTAAACTAACCCCTACAGGAGCGTGTCGGCTTTGCCTTTGCAAGATCACGGATATAAGAGGAATGATAGCCTCATGTACAATCAGGGTCAAGGAGGGCATGGAAGTCATTGCCTTTGACGAGGAACTTGAGCAGACCAGGAAATTCCTGCTGGATTACCTGCTGTCAGAACATAATGAACATTATGACGCATCCTATGAAGACGAGTTCCGTGAACTGAAACACCGGTACCAGCTGGATGACCCTGCAAATCGCAAATTTACTCCCATCTGGCAGGACCTTGGTTATCCTGTTGACGGTACATCTCCTGTACTGATCTATGATGCTTCCAAATGTATAAAATGTTTCCGCTGTATAAAAGCCTGCGACGAGGTGCAGGGAAAGAACGTGCTTTCTTTTACCAACCGGGGGATAACCTCGTATATTATTGCAGGTTTTGATAAGTGGAACGAATCGGAATGTGATGGTTGCGGCGAATGCATTCAGCTTTGTCCCACGGGGGCCATCGTGGAAAAACCTCACAGGGAAAAGATCGATCTGGAGAAAATTGACGAAAAAGTAACAACAACCTGCCCTTATTGCGGTGTCGGCTGCCAGCTTGAACTTTTCGTAAGCAATGGAAGGATTGTCCGTTCCAATGGTGCGGAAGGGTTGCCTCCCAATGACGGAAGGTTGTGTGTAAAGGGCAGGTTCGGATATGATTTTGTTCACAGTCCCGACAGGCTTACGACACCTCTTATCAAGCGCAACGGTAAATTTGAGGAAGCATCCTGGGATGAGGCCCTTGACCTGGTGGCCGGAAAATTCTCACAGATACTTGACGAACATGGCAGCCAGGCTCTTGCCGGATATTCATCGGCCAAGGCAACAAATGAAGATAATTATCTATTCCAGAAATTCGTACGACTTGTCTTCGGGAATAACAATGTGGATTACTGCACCCGCCTTTGCCATGCCTCAACCGTGGTGGCCATGCTCAAATCGATAGGAGACGGGGCAGGGAGCAACTCTATTGAGGATTATGAGAGGGCGGACTGCATTCTTGTAACCGGCAACAATATGATCGACACTCATCCTGTTACCGCCACATTTGCCAAGCGCGGAAGAAACAGGGGGGGGAAGATCATCGTCATTGACCCCAAATGGACTCCCCTGGTAAGACATGCCGACATATGGCTTCAGCCCAGGCTGGGGACAGATGTGGCTCTTCTTAACGGGATGATGCATGTAATTATACGGGAAGGATTGATTGATGAGGACTTTATCAGCAGCAGGGTCGAAGGAGGAATGGATACCTTCAGCCAGCTGAAGGAACTGACTGAAAAATACACTCCCGAAATGGCAGAGGAGATCACATCGGTACCCGTCGGTTTGATTGAAGAGGCTGCCATTCTGTTCGCCAGGTCAAAGAAATCGCTGGTGGCAACAGGCATGGGGCTCAGTCAGCAGGTGATCGGCACCAACAATGTTTTCAGTCTGCTGAATATGCTCCTGATAACAGGTCATCTGGGTAAGGAAGGATCCGGCATAAATCCGCCGCGGGGGCAAAACAACGTACAGGGCGCTTCGGATGTGGGAACATCGCCGCTGACCTATCCCGGCTATATTCCCGTAGGTGACGATGACAACAGGCGCAGGATAGCCGAATTATGGGGAGTTCCATATGAGTCACTTTCCGGGGAAACCGGGCTAACAACAGTCGAGATAGTCCAGGCCGCACACAAAGGCATAATAAAGGGGATGTATATTATGGGAGAGAATCCCATGCTTACCGATCCTAACCTGAACCATACCGAGGAAGCATTCAGAAAGCTTGATTTCCTTGTAATTCAGGATATATTCCAAACCGATACAACACCCTATGCCGATGTTATATTGCCGGCAACATCCTTTGCGGAAAAGAACGGGACGGTTGTCAACAGCGATCGCAGGGTGCTAAGGGTCAGGAAAGCGGTCGATCCGCCCGGCGAGGCCAGGCAGGACTGGGAAATAATACTGGAAATAGCACGCAGGATGGGCCGCAATATCGGGGAATATGCCGGCGAAGCGGCGATTTTTGATGAGATCGCCATGGCCACTCCAATGATGGCCGGAATATCACATGACAGGATAGAGGAAAAGGGGATCCAATGGCCTTGCTATACAAAAGACCATCCAGGAACACCCACCCTGTTCCTGGAAGGGTTCAATACTCCATCGGGAAAGGCCAGGATACACCCGGTAGAATATATTGAACAGGAAGAGAAACCCGATAATGATTATCCCTTTGTCCTTAACAGCGGCCGTATTTTGTACCAGTATCATACAGCCACCATGTCGAGGCGCAACAAATCCCTTAATGATTTTGCCAATGAGGCTTATGTCCTCATGCATCCCGATGATGCAGCCCGGCATGAATTAACCGACCGGTCAAGGGTCAGGCTGGTAAATCGGCGCGGTGAGCTAGAGACCAGCCTGAGGATAAGTGATGAGGTTGCCAGGGGGGAATTATTCATGCCCTTCCATTTCAGCGAATCGCCTGTAAACAAGCTGACCAGGGATAACCTTGATCCCCATTCCAGGATACCACCTTACAAGTTTTCAGTATGCAGGGTGGAAAGCCTGCAATATGTCAGTGATTAGATAAACAGGAATCCTTAATTTTGATATTCAAACAACATATATCATAATAATGGATTCCATTGAAATACAGGACTTTCTAAAGGAGATTGAACTTTTCAGGGATCTGGATGATACAGAATTCCGTGCACTATCCAGGTTTTGTCATGAAAAGGTGTTTAAAAAGGGATCACTTCTCTTTCATGAGAATGCTCCACGCACAAATATTTTTGTGATTTACAGCGGGGAGGTCGAGCTGTTTAAACGATCGCCTTACGGGATGGAAAGAAGACTCACCTATTTCAGCCGTGGCGATTTTCTTGGTGAGGGATCCTGGGCCAGCGAATCGACCCATTCAACTTCAGCCAGGGCTTTGACAGATACTACCGTTCTTGTTATAAAAAAGGAATTCTTTCTGGAACACAGCACGGCAGCCCTGAAGATATTTTCAAACATTGCAAGGGTAATGTCTCGAAGGATGCGTAATGCCAACAACCGCATTATGGATGTGGCGGCTCAATACGAATCGGGAAGGACCCGGGAGGAATATGATCTGCTTGGAAAACGCGAAGTACCCTTTGAGGTATACTATGGAATACAGACCCTGCGGGGCATGGAGAATTTCAATATAAGCGGTGTCACGCTCAATTTCTATCCCCTGCTGATAAACGCGCTGGCAATGGTGAAGATGGCTGCAGCCAAAGCGAATTATGAGCTGGGTATCCTGGAAAAACCTGTTTGCGATGCAATTGTCAGGGCCTGCAATGAGATAAAGAACGGCAAATTCCACAGCAATTTCACAGGAGACATGATACAGGGCGGAGCTGGCACCTCAACCAATATGAATGCCAACGAGGTAATAGCAAACCGTGCTCTTGAAATACTGGGGTATAAAAAGGGAGATTATAAATACTGCCACCCCAACAACCACGTAAACATGTCGCAATCTACAAATGATGCATATCCCACTGCAATTAAGATAGCACTGATAAACAGTAATAAAACCATAATTGAGGTACTCAGGGAGCTTATTGCTTCATTCAGGAAAAAAGGGGAGGAGTTTGCGGATGTAATAAAGATGGGCAGGACACAGCTCCAGGATGCAGTACCCATGACACTCGGCCAGTCATTCGAGGCTTATGCCACCACACTTGATGAGGAGATCCTTCGGCTTAATGAAAATGCCAATCTCTTCCTGGAAGTGAACATGGGAGCCACGGCGATAGGAACCGGGATCAATGCAGATCCGGAATACGCTGAAAAAGTTATAGATCACCTGCAGCGGATCACGGGATTGAAGATCGTCAATGCTTCAAATCTTGTTGAGGCTACCCAGGACACCGGCGCTTTTGTAATGTACTCTTCGGCATTGAAACGGACCGCTGTGAAGCTCAGTAAGATCTGCAACGATTTGCGGCTTCTTTCATCCGGTCCGCGTGCCGGCCTGAACGAGATCAATCTGCCGCCTATGCAGCCCGGTTCATCTATAATGCCCGGAAAGGTAAATCCGGTGATACCCGAAGTAGTCAATCAGATAGCCTACAAGGTTATAGGAAACGATCTTACAGTCAGCCTTGCGGCGGAAGCGGGGCAACTTGAGCTGAACGTCATGGAACCGGTTATTGTTCAGAGCCTGTTAGAATCTGTAGAGATGCTTAAAAACGGCATGAGAACTTTGAAGATACGGTGCATAGACGGGATAACCGCCAACAGGGAACACTGCCGGGAACTGGTGTATAACAGCATCGGGCTGGTAACTGCACTTAATCCGGTGCTTGGCTATGAAACCTGTACAAGACTTGCCCGCCAGGCTCTCGAACAAAACAGGGGTGTATATGATCTGGTCCTCGAACAGGGTTTACTCACTCCTGAAGAGCTTGATACCATCCTGATGCCGGAAAATATGATCAAACCTCAAAGGATAAACAGGAAAAGATAACCCGCCGGCATGTCCGGGGATGTCGGTTGGGAAACACCCGGAGTGGTATCTTTTTAGTAAACTATACCAATAACGCTATGTTTTGTATAATTGCATCAATAACATAAAAACAGAAAAATATGCTGGACACTCTATTTAATCACAAAAGTATACGTAAGTATAAGAACACGGAAGTTGACAACAACACCCTGAACACCATGCTGTCGGCAGGGACCCGCGCCTCCACTACGGGTAACATGCAGGTATACAGCATGGTGGTAACAAAGGACGAATCCATCAGGAAGCGGTTGTGGGAATGCCACTTCAAACAGGATATGGTACTGCAGGCCCCGGTTCATATCACCTTCTGTGCCGACTTCAACCGGTTCAACAAATGGTGTGAGCAAAGAAAAGCTGTACCAGGATATGATAATTATCTTTCATTTTTCACTGCCGCAATTGATGCTTTACTGGTATCGCAGAACGTCTGCCTGGCTGCCCAGGAAATGGGTCTTGGAATATGCTATCTTGGAACGGCCACCTACAATGCCAGGAGGATTATTGATATACTCCGGCTCCCCCGGGGAGTTGTTCCGGTGGCAGCCGTCGTAGTCGGATACCCCGATGAAGAGCCCGGTCTGACCGACCGGCTGCCCCTGGAGGGAGTAGTTCATTATGAGCGGTATGATGATTATTCACCCGAAGATATTGACAGGATCTATGCAGATAAAGAGGCGCTCGAACAGACCCGCGAGCTTCTGGAAATAAATCAAAAGGAGACCCTTGCCCAGATCTTTACTGACAACAGGTACAAAAAGCAAGACAATGTCCTTTTTTCAAAAGAATTTCTCGATGTCATCAGGAAACAGGGATTTATGAATAACGGCTGAGCATGATCCCACCCGGAATCCGGATTGAACAGAAATCAGATAATGCGGACTTTGAGCAAAATAATAGCCGGGGAGATATAATTTGCCGGTTGTCTGTCAGTGCAGCGATTAATCATCGAAAGGAAACTTCAGGTCCACCGTGAAGGTTTACCGGAATTGTTTTTCTGGCAACAACAACTGTTTAATCAGCGAAAGCTTTAAAACCCGGATATTGTGAATCCTCCGTCTACATTGATTGTCTGACCGGTAATATAGGCGGCGGCAGGCATGCATAGAAAAGCTGCAACAGCTGCCACATCCTGTGGCATACCTATTTTCCGCATGGGAGTCCGGGAAATAACCTCTTCCCTGTATGACTGGTTTTGCAGGACAGTTTCGGCAAGAGGAGTATGGATATACCAGGGTGCAACGGCGTTTACCCGGATCCCGTCAGCCGCCCATTCGGCCGAAAGGTACCTTGTCATATGGATAAGGGCCGATTTGCTCATTCCATAGACCACACCGGTACGGACGCTGGTCTGACCAGCTACAGAACTTATATTGATTATATTTCCCTGATCCGATTTTTTCAGCATCTGGTGGAAGAGCCTGCAGAGGTCCAGTGCCGGCCGAAGATTTGTATCCATTATTTTCCCGTATTCATCATCGGAATATTCCAGAGTTGGCTTTCGTATGTTCATTCCTGCATTATTCACAAGGACATCCAGCCTGTCCCATTTTTCCCTTACGGTTGAAAAGAGATCGTTTCTCTCTTCCGGCCTGCTGATATCAGCCCGCATTCCGGAAACCATTGCCGGCCCGCTCTCATAAATGATCTTTTCTATATCTTCACTACTTCTTGACACGCAAAATACCTGGCAGCCCAGGTTTGTGAACTCTTTTACAATAGCACGTCCTATACCCTTTGTGCCTCCTGTTACAAGGGCCTTTTTGCCGGACAGGTTCCAGCGGTTATCACTATTATTACCGGTCAATGTGTAGTTTTTTATGATTGGGGGTCAGAAATGTACAGACTAATATTCAATGCACTTCTGGTTACTTGCTTATCAGGTTTTCAACAGTGCCAATTTCTACAAAGGATGCCCCTGCACTATGGCCGAAATTACCGGCAATAACTACCAGGACATCTTGTTTCTCAATTAAGCCATCCTTCAGCAGGGAGTAAGCGGCACCCTTTACGAATTCATCGGATGTTTTTGTGGGTTCCATATAATTTGCAGTTACCCCGTACGATAATGCAAGCTCGCGTACAACTCTCCGGTCGTAACATTTGGCCCATACGGTCTTGTCACCCCTGTATGCGGCAAGTCCGAGTATGGTGCGCCCTGTCATTGAATCGGCAAGGATAGCCCTGGCTGACAGGTCAACGGCTGCCTCTACCGAGGCCTTAATAAGGAATGCCGCGATCTCATTGTTCATGATCTCGATGGGAATATCATTTATGACCTCTTTTGTTTTCTCCACCTCAATGGCAACTGTAGCCATGGTTCTTAATGATTCAACGGGATATTTGCCGTAGGCAGTTTCACCGCTAAGCATTATGGCATCTGTCTGACTGTAAATGGCATTTGCAATATCGCTGACTTCGGCACGTGTGGGTCGGGGACTGTGGATCATGCTGTGCAGCATCTGGGTGGCTATTATTACAGGCTTTCTCCTTTGAATGCATTTGTTGATAAGCATTTTTTGTATTCCCGGGATCTGTGAGTAGGGTATCTCAATTGCAAGATCTCCGCGGGCGACCATTACCCCATATGCATGATCCAGAATTTCATCAATATGGTCAACGCCTGACTGGTTTTCAATTTTGGCAATGATTTTTACCCGGCTGTTTTGCATGTCAAGCATTTTCTGAATTTCAAGAACATCTTCCTTGTTACGCACAAATGAATGTGCAATAAAATCGACATCTTCATCTATTGCCAGTTGAACATATCTCTTGTCTTTTTCGGTCAGCGGGGGCAGTTTAACCTCTGTTCCGGGAATGTTTACACTTTTCCTGCCCAGTATGATTCCGGGATTACCGGCTTCGCAGACAAG
Source organism: Bacteroidales bacterium (assembly GCA_007123885.1). GTDB lineage: Bacteria > Bacteroidota > Bacteroidia > Bacteroidales > PUMT01 > PXAP01. The sequence continues at coordinate 11,215 of SLGC01000374.1, forward strand.
AAATTCATCGTTTTTTGATTGGACCACAAGCTCGATATCGCCGTCATCTATCAGTATGCGGCTGCCAACAGGTATTTCCTCCACAACATTTCCATAGGAAAGGCAAACAACGTTCTCATATGATTTTACCCCTGGTGCGCCTTTCATCAAAACCTGGTCACCCGTCCTGACCTCAAGTCCGTTTTCTGTTGCGTTGGTCCTTATTTCTGGTCCTTTCGTATCGATCATAAGGGCAATCCTGTCGGATACCTCTCTTACATTTCTTATTATTCTCATTGTATCCTCTGGTTTCTGATGTGCCGTGTTCATCCTCACCACATCCAGGCCGGATTTGAAAAGTTTCCTGATAAAGTCAACATCACAGTTAAGGTCGGAAATTGTTGCGACGATTTTTGTTTTTTTATTGTACATGCTTATAATAATTGATATTGATGGAAAAAGCCAGGTTAATGAATGGCTTTATAAGGAACGATCCATTTATGGCAATTTTTGCAAAGTTACAATAATGACACCAGAGACAGATAAAAAATGGCTTATATTTACCAATGTATGTCCAGCTAATTTAACTATTTGGATATGAACTGGCAATCTGCTGTTTATGAGTTCAGGGTTTATCTTAAACTGGAAAAATCATTGTCATCTAATTCCGTTGAAGCCTATTTGCGCGATCTGGCCAAATTGCAGAATTATTGTGAAGGCCTTCATCCTGCCGTTGAACCCGTTAACATTGATACCCTGCATCTCCGCGGATTCCTGGAATGGCTTGATCAGTTCGAGCTTAATTCTGCCACACAGGCAAGAATCGTTTCCGGAGTCAGGTCTTTCTTCAGGTTCATGCTTTTGAATGACCTGATAACCAGTGACCCATCTTCCATGCTGGAGATGCCCAGGACATCGAGAAAATTACCCTCAATACTTTCCGTAGAGGAGATAGATCTGTTGCTTGCTTCGATTGATTTAAGCACAGCACAGGGTAGGCGGAACAAGGCCATAATAGAAACATTGTACAGTTGCGGACTTAGAGTTTCCGAACTGGTTAACCTGACCATCAGCAATATATTTTTTAACGAAGGTTTTATAAAAATTACCGGCAAGGGTAACAAGCAGCGCCTTGTTCCGGTGGGTAGCCGTGCTCAGAAAGAGATCAGGCTCTACCTGCCTGACAGGAACAAATTATCTGTTGTTAAGGGTGAGGAAGATATCCTTTTTCTCAACCGAAGTGGCAGGCGGCTGACAAGAGTTATGGTATTTACAATAATAAGGCAGCTTGCCGCAGCGGCATTACCGGGTAAAACCATAAGTCCGCATACCTTCAGGCACTCTTTTGCCACACATCTTATTGAAGGAGGCGCAGATCTCAGGGCGGTACAGGAAATGCTGGGGCACGAATCAATCATCACAACCGAGATATATACCCATATGGACAGTGAATACCTGCGGGATGCGATCCTGCGCTTCCATCCCCGTTCCTGAGGGTCGGGTATGAGATGAGCAGAAAAAATTAACTGCGTTCAGATAGTATATCTTATCAATTACAGAGGCGGGTAATTGAAGGCCTGCAACCTCCCGCCCTTCAAGATCATTAACCACAATTATCGAGCCGGTGGCAAGGTATATCCAGTCATTCAGCCATGTTCCGTGCAGGTTGTCAGTAACCTGCCGGTAATCGGTGCTTCGTGGTGTGATAAACATATCGGAACCGTACATTATCCGGTCCTGGTATTTGATAAGGAAATCCCTTACTTTTTGATGTTCTGAAAGGGATTGGTATTTTTCAGGCCATTGAGTTTTATTCTGTTTCTTGTCAGATATGAAACCACGACAATTGTCAGAAGGCTCATAACCATTGCAAAAGTCCTGAACGGGAATTGTATGCCAAACTCCGGATGGTCCATGGGGTAGGGGATAAATGAGGGCAGTCCGAAAACCTCTTCACCACCGCCCAGCCTCAGGAGCAGTCCCACAAAAACCCCTGTAAGTGCACCAACATAATTGCTCTTCTTGTAAAACAGCGCAAGTACGAGTTGAGGGAAGAGAATTACGTAAACAAGGTCGGCGCAAAGGAACCATAGCGCATAAACACTTTGTACCGTCAGCGCCATCCAGGTAGCGATGGCACCGATCACCAGCACAGAGAATCTTATTGTTCTGCGCAGTAACTGTTCCCCTGCCTTACTGTTAATAAGAGGCCGGTAAATATTCCAGGTAAACATTGATGATGCCGAAAGGATTGAAGAATCGACCGATGACATCACTGCTGCAGCAACCGCACCCAGTCCGAGTGCGGCTATTATCGGTGGGGTCATCTCAAGAAGTACATAAGGAAGTATCATATTGGCATCCGGATTTCCACCCAGACCGGTTGCACTCCAGTCATAGGCATTTCCGGCAATTCCTATCAATACAGCCGGGATTGCCATCAGAAAACAGCCTATTCCGGCGAAGACCGAAAGGTTAATTGCCGCCCTGTTGCTCTTCTGGGAAAGAACCCTCTGGAAATATACCTGCCAGGGAATGCCGCCCAGTATAAGCAATAGTCCGAAATCCATCCATGTCCATGCCGCATTGCCCCATTCCGGGTTGTTGCCCGCGAAGGCTGACAACGGGGGTATCAGGGAAATACCATCCGGGAATACTTCCCTGTAACTTAACATAGCCATATCTATGCCGCCCACATTTCCAAGCGCGTAAGGAACGGCAATACCAAGTCCCAGGATTATGAACAGCAGCTGGATCACGTCGGTATAGGCAACAGACCACAAGCCCCCGATCATGGTATAGAGAATTGCGATTGCGGCCGACACAATTATGGCAGTGGAAAGGTCAAGGTTGAATATAGTGGCGAAGGTGATACCCAGGGCAGCCAGGATAGCCGCGCTCCAGAAAACTTCTCCGATCAGGGCAGGTATGAAAAGTACGGCGGCGGTCTTTTTGCCATAACGCCTTTCAAACACATCGAGGAGCGTGGTAAAGCCATAGCTCCTCATCTTTTTCGCAAAGAATATACCGCCCAGCACCAGGCTCAGGGCATATCCCCAAGGGGCCTGCGCCCATACAAGCCCCATTCCCGGATCGAAAACCGCTTCGGCTGTTCCTATAATGTAACCCCCGCCAACCCATGTTGCGGTCATCGTGAATATGCCCAACAATGCCGGCATTTTACGTCCGGCAAGAAGCATCCCTTCCGATGTTTTTTGTCTGGCTTCCCTTTTGCTGGCCCAGAAGCCGGTAAGCAAAATTACCAGGTAAAAAATAACAGTTACAAATATTCCCAATGTAGTAGCTTCGATATCAACCTCCTATTTATAAATTAATATTATCGCCAGGGTTGTTTACCTGTTTTTAATAATAAAACAGATTTCGCAACCTGAGTAATGAAGCTAAAACGGCTACCCGGCTGTTTTTCTAATGGGAGGCTACTTGTAAACTCCATTATCCCTGTCAGGCCAAATTTATCAGCAGACGCCTGACTAAAATGTCAATGCCTGGAATACCAGGGGCCTTCTATCAGCAGAAGCCTGCCTGAAATGTCTCCGCCCGGGATCTTTATCCAGGCCGGGAACAGTAAACTTTTTTATTTCCCGAACCAGTTGAGCGGTTTGGCACCATGGTTCTGGTATATATGTTTTATCTCCATATACTCTTCCAGTCCCGTTTTACCGAGCTCGCGACCTATGCCGGACTGTTTGTAGCCGCCCCAGGGAGCCTGTGTAAAGTACACATTAAAGTCATTTACCCAAACAGTGCCAAATCTCAAAGCCTTTGACACCCTGCCGATCCTGTCAGGATCCCTGGTCCAGAAACCGGCAGAGAGACCGTAGACAGTGTCATTTGCCCTTCTTACCGCCTCATCTTCTGTTTCGAATCTCTCTATTGTTATGACGGGACCGAATACCTCCTCCTGAACGATCTTCATATCGTTGGTACATCCGGTGAACAGGGTGGGCATGAAATAGAACCCCTTCTGCAGGTCAGGATATTTTGAAGGGTCAGGCCTTGTACCCCCCGCTTCGAGCCTTGCGCCTTCCTGTTGCCCTATTGCAACATACTCTTCGACCTTTTCAAGGTGTTCGCGGGAGATAAGGGGGCCCATCTGTGTGTCTTTGTCGAACCCGTAACCCACTTTTATCCTGTTGATCCTGCCGGCCAAAAACTCTACCAGCCGGTCATGCAGGGATGAATGGACCATCACCCGTGCGCCCGCCGAACATATCTGTCCGGCATGGAAAAATACCCCGTTAAGGACATAATCGGCGGCCGTGTCAAAATCGGCATCCTCAAATATTATATTGGGATTCTTTCCGCCAAGCTCCAGTGCAAGTTTTTTGACATTTCCGCTGGCGGCCTTCATGATTCTCTTTCCGGTATCTATTCCGCCGGTAAAGGATATCAGGTCGACGTCATGATTTTCGGACAGTTCTGCACCCACGCTGCTGCCCGGGCCTGTCACCATGTTGACCACTCCGGGAGGGAAACCCACCTCTTCGGCCAGTTCGGTTATCCGGATCATGGTAAGCGGGGTTATCTCCGCCGGCTTCATGATGATCGTACATCCCGCCGCCAAAGCCGGGGCCATCTTCCATGAAGCCTGCAGCAGTGGATAGTTCCACGGTGAGATCTGTCCGCAAACCCCGATAGGTTCATGAACCACCATGCTTGACGAATTGGGTACAGGGGAGGCGATGATCTCCCCCGCGTCCTTATCTGCCAGTCCGCCGTAATACCTGAATATGCCGGCGATATCGTCCATATCCCACAGGCTTTCGGCAACGGTCTTGCCGGTGTCGAGCGATTCAAGCCCGGCCAGTTCCTGCCGGTGTTTTTCAACCAGGTCGCCCAGCCTGCTTACCATCCGTCCCCTTTCGGCAGGTGTCGTGTCCTTCCATTCTCCCTCATCGAAAGCCTTTCTTGCTGCAGCGATGGCTTTCCTGGTATCTTCCCGGTCACCCTTTGGTACCTCTGCTATTTTCTCATCCTTGCCGGGATCGGTTATCTGTGTTGTCTTCCCCGAAAGGGCACTGACCCATTTCCCGTCGATGAACATCTTTTTGTTGATCATAAGCGGTCTAAGATTTTGCAGTCTCTTTTTTTTCATATTTGTAAAAAGGAACATTCTCAGGCTGCAGAGGGGTGTTGCCGAGAATTATGTCGGCAGACTTCTCGGCTATCATCATGACCGGAGCGTAGATGTTGCCATTGGTGATATCGGGCATGACCGAGGCATCGACAATACGCAAATTGTCAACGCCATGCACCCTGAGGTTAGTGTCGACAACCGCCATATCATCATAACCCATCTTGCACGTGCAGCTCGGGTGGTAGGCACTTTCACCCTCCCTGGCAACGAAGTCGAGTATCTGTCCGTCAGTTTGCACCTCCCTGCCCGGAGCTAGCTCCTCGCCCCTCAGCTCATCGAATGAAGGCTGGTATATCAGGCTTCTGGCGCATTTGATTGCCTCCACCCATTCCCTTCGTTCCTTTTCGGTAGAGAGGTAGTTGAACAGTATGGCCGGGTACTTCAGTGGGTCGGCCGACTTGATCTTTACATGCCCCCGCACATCAGTCTTGTTCGGTCCGACGTGGAGCTGGAAGCCATGTCCGGCAGCAGGTGCCGAACCGTCATACCTGATGGCAATGGGCAGGAAGTGGAACTGCAGGTTGGGATAATCCACCCTGTCATTGCTGCGTATGAATCCTCCGGCCTCGAAATGGTTGCTTGCGGCCACCCCTTTTTTATGGAACAGCCACTGGTAGCCTATTTTGGGCTGATTGATGAATTTCAGAGAGGGGTAGAGGCTGATCGGTTTTTTGGCAGCCCACTGAACATATACCTCAAGATGGTCTGTCAGATTCTCGCCCACTCCGGGCAGGTCGTTGACAACATCAATCCCCAGTTTTGACAGCTCTTCACCGTTGCCTATGCCTGATAGCTGCATCAGTTGAGGCGAGTTGATCGATCCGCCGCAGCAGATTATCTCTCCGCCGTAAACCCTTTTTATACTGCTCCCCTTACTATATTCGACGCCAATGGCCTTTTTGCCGTCAAACAGGATCTTTGTGGCCGTGGCTTTGAGCACCACCTCCAGGTTATGACGGTCCAGGACCGGGTGAACATAAGCACGGGCTGCGTTCCACCTGCGGCTGCGGTATATTGTAGCATCAAATTTTCCAAAACCCTCCTGCTGGTAGCCATTCACATCTTTGGTAAGAGGATAACCAGCCTCCTGTACCGATTTGAAGAATGCATCGAACAGTGGATTGTCGCATTTGGGAGTGGTCAGATACATCGGTCCGCCTGTCCCCTGGTACTCATCCGCCCCCATCAGCCTGTACTCATGGCGCTTGAAATAAGGGAGACAATGTGCATAGCTCCAGTTCTCGAGCCCTTCGTTTTTTGCCCAGCCCTCATAATCCATTGCGTTACCGCGGATGTAGATCATCCCGTTGAGTGAGCTCGAGCCTCCCAGCACCTTGCCCCGCGGCTGGTAGATCCGCCTGTTGTTCATATATGGCTCCGGCTCGGACTCATAATACCAGTTGTAGAATTTTCCGGCCAGTGGATAAGTGAGGGCAGCCGGCATATGGATGCGGAAATCCAGCCGGTGGTCACTCCTTCCCGCTTCCAGGACAAGCACCTCGTTGCCGGGGTCTGCACTTAAGCGGTTGGCGAGGACGCTTCCTGCAGAGCCTCCCCCGATAATTATATAATCGTATTTTTTTTGTATCATAAATCTAAATTATATATATTTATTAA
>SLGC01000426.1 GCA_007123885.1 Bacteroidales bacterium
AATTCCTGATAATTTTCTTCCGGCATGGTAGCTCCAATTACATCTGGAATATCTCTGATACGCCTTCCAAGAACATTTACCCTGTCTCTTTGATAAATATCAAAAGAACCTCCAAGCAAACCTCTCCAAAGAATAAAATCAACACCCAGATTTGTTAAGTACATCTCCTCCCAGGTAATGTTCGGATTGGGAATCGCATCTGGCCTAATTCCCCTGCTTAAAGATGTGCCTGAATAAATATAATTACTTCTAAACCCGTAAGTTGCTAAATATTGAAAATATCCTGCAGCATCATAACCGAGCTTGCCGTATGAACCTCTGAATTTAAGACTATTAATAAATGAAAGCGAGGCACTTTCAGTAAAAAAATTTTCCTCTGAAATCAGCCATGAAGCAGAAGCAGATGGAAAAAATCCCCAGCGTCTCCCTTCCGGGAATCGTGGTGAACCATCCATCCTGCTATTAAATTCAATATTATACTTTCCCGCATAACTATAATTCAATCTTCCAATGTATCCCATTCTACCGCCTTCATTAGCACTGCTATTGTTGAACTGAAATCCTGCCGGACCAGCAAACAGTTGATCCAAATCAATGTCGTAATTAAGGCGCCATGCATCAAAACGATCATATCTATCAGTCATGTATTCAGCTACAAATAAACCACTGAAACTGTGGATTTCCGCCCATCGTTTATTATACTCTAAAAAGTACTGTCCTATCAGATTATCTCTTATATCATCCCTTTGGTTTAGCTGAATCCGGCCATAGTTTCCACGTACAACAAAATATTGGCCGGTCTCTTGATTATATTGATATTCTGTTGCCGCCCTTTGGAATTGCTTAAACCGGTAATCGTCCTTATTATAGTTAACATTAAGCCTTGTATTTAGACTATTAGTGATCTCATATCTTAGGTTTAATTTGATATCACTATACAGCCCCTCATATTGCTTATAACCAACAACATCACTCTTCATCATATTGATTGGATTTTGAGTCCCTCCTCCAATGGCGCCTCTCGGATAAGTTGGATCAGGTAAAGGTTCGACTGGATGAAACGGGCGCCAGCGGCGTATTCTGGCCATAATATTAAAGGCGTTATCTGTTCCTCCCAAATCTGTTCGTGGGCCTATATAGTCCCTTTTTGCCATGGAAACATCAGCTTGCAGAGATAACCTTTCATGCAACCTTATATCAACATTTGACCTGATTGAATATCTATTAAAATTTATTTCATCAGAAACAAGTATACCCCTTTGATTCTGATAGTTACCCGATAAGAAATATGAAATATTTCCTTCACCTCCCCTTACAGAAAGGTTGTATTGAGACATTGGTGCATAATCTTTTAGAACATAATCCTGAATGTTCACATTTGGATAAAGTTCTGGCTCGGAACCATCAGCATGTTGCCTGTAAAGCTCAATTTCTTCCCGGGTAAATGGTAATTCCCTATCATAAAACTCCCAGACCATACTCCTTAACTCCATCCATTCATGAGTATTTACAATTTTATATTTTGTATGTGGCAATAAATACTGGGCTGTTAAATCAGATGAAAAAGTAAATTGCGGTTCAGATAATATACCACGTTTTGTTTGAACCAGAATTACGCCATTACCGGCCCTTGCTCCATATACTGCTGCTGAAGCAGCATCTTTCAGAATGTTTAACTCCTGGATATCGTTGGGATCAATGTTCTGAAAGACTTCAGCGGAAACAGGCATTCCGTCAACAATAAATAGTGGGGTTCCAAACCCGCGGATATTGATCTGTGAATTGTTTGATCCGGGCTGATAGTCCTCATTTTTAATAAATACCCCGGCAGCCTGACCCTGAAGAGATTGTACAACTGTTGGTGTAGTAACTCTTGCCACATCTTCTACAACGGCTCTGGATATACTTCCGGTTATAGTACCAGCCCTTTGTGTGCCGTAACCTACCACAACCACTTCATCCAGGGCAAGAAAATCCGACTCCAGGACTACATCGATTGATGAACGGTTCTCAATAGGAATTATCTGCCTTGTATACCCTACATAAGAAAATACAAGCACATCGCTGGGATCCGGCACCTGGAGGGAATAATTGCCGTCCATATCGGTAATAACACCTGTGGTTGTGCCCTGGATCATAACATTGACCCCGGGCAGCGATTCCCCCTGTGTATCGGTTACGGTCCCGGAAACCCGGTGCTCCTGTTGATCATTTTGCAATGAAGGAGTTATCACAATAAGATCATTTTCGAGCTCGCGGTAAGTCAGATTAGCATCGATCAGAAGCTCCGTCAAGACGTTGTCAATGCAATCGTTTTCTGCTGAATTCAGCGAAACCACTCGGTTTAGTCCGTAAAAATCATCGTTATACAGAAAGCGGTATTGGCTCTGGCTTTCTATTTCTTTGAAGACCTCTTTCACAGTTTTGCCATTTACTGCGAGCTTAAAAGTGGCATTTTGTGAAAACATGCTGCTGCCTGAAACATTCAGCACAGAAAACGCAAAAAAACATAGCAGTAGTTTCATAGTTAGCAAGATTTTTTTCTTTTTCCTGTAAGGAAAAAAGATTTCATAATTAGGGCTTTTTTTCATAGTTTTGCGAAGTTTTTAGGATTAAGAATGAGGTAATATGCAAAAAGATTACATAATATCTTTTTACACGATTACCAATTTAATTACTAAAACGTTTTCCTTTTTTACCGATTGGGAGAACCCCCATTCTCCCAATCTTTTTTAAGTACTGGTTTTCATTCTTCACTGGGATTCATTCATCAATCCGATAATTTATCATATTTGTCTTTTAGACGATGATTCAGTGTTAAAACAACTTTATTTTGCTTTATGCTGAAATCCAATGGAATCGTTAGCCGGATAGCAGAAAGAAGCTGTTCCAGGGTTTCCTGCTCCAGTGATCCCGAAATATGATAGTTTTTAAGCGCTTCATCCTGAAAAGAAATTGTTACATCATATATTCTCTCAAGCTTTACGGCCAGATCAGCCATTCGTTCTCTTTCAAAAACAAATCTTTTGTCTTTCCACGAAGTATAAACCTCGGGGTTTTTTATGGAAGTGATAGATATCTTTTTCATCGGGCTTTCAGGCTGAATTTCAATTTCGTCATGATCTTCGTATTCCGGGTGTGCGTCAGCCATCTCGATTTTTGTTATTTCGACATTTCCATAACTTAAATAAGCCCTTTGATTAGGCCTCAATAGTATTTTTTCGACATCTCCTCCCCGCACTTCCCTTTCGAGACTGACCAGACCGGAAATAAGGGTAGTTTCAACATGTTTTTCCTCAGGATAGGCTTTTACATTAAATTGAGTTCCGAGTGCATTAATTACAATGTCCTGGGCATAAACCCTGAAGGGAAGTTTATTATTCGTTTTAACATCAAAGTAAGCTTCACCTGAAAGATGAACTGACCGGTCGGTGATTTCGTAATGGGTTGAATACTTAAGTGAACTTCCTGCATTGAGCCAAACCGTTGAATTATCCGGCAACACCAGGAAAGTTTTAGCGCCCAGGGGAGCCTGGACTAGAACTTCTTTTTCAGTGAATATTTCCTTTTGAGAAAAATACAGGTGATAACCAAATGCACCAAATGTGAATGCAATTATAAATAACGCAGCGATACGCCCGAATCCCTGACCAATATTTGGAATATTGATCCAAGTTATTCCGGTACGTCGGGCCACCCGGCTCCATGCCCTCATAGAGTTATTTTTGTTCCTGCGGGTTACTAATCCGGCAGCAAACCATGCATCACGTAACTCCTTAAAGCGATTAAAGTTTGACTTACTGGAATTAATCCACTTAAAGGAGGTTTCATATTCCTGATCATCTGCGTTTCCTTGCAAACATCTTAGCAGCAAATCCTCATGACTTAAATTCTCAGACATCTTGTTTTTATAATACTGTTTTACCTTTATTTAAGACACATGAGAATCCAGGTAGTATTAGTTATATCTTAAGAAAATTTAACAATTCATACATGTTTCTGTTTTTCAGCAGCTAAACGGGCACTGGCGATATCAGGATACCAAAAACAGTTAGATGCAGGATATTATATGCCTCCGATGAAAAAGTAAAATTTCGTTCTAATGGTGGAGGTTTATAGAGTGGGAAAAACAATTACGGCAAGCATCTTTTTCAGAGCGACTTTAATTTTTTTAATCGCATTCATGATCTGAGCCTTGACAGTATTAACAGAGAGGCCAAGTTCATCGGCTATCAGCTGGTGGGAAAGATCGTCAACCCTGCTCATAATGAAAATTTTTTTACATTGGGGAGGTAATTTATCAATGACCTCTTCGATCTTTGTTTCAAATTCTTTTTCAATTATCCCTGAAAGGGGATATGACATTGATCCGTAATCATGAGTTTTTGAGAAATTTGAATGATGAATAAAAAAATCGCGGTATTGGTTTTCTGATTTCTTTTTCCGAAGGACATTCATACATCCATTAAAAGTGCTCCTGTATAAATATGACTTAAGAGATGAACGAATGTCAATTTTTTTTCTGTCCTCCCAGATAACAACGAACAGGTTTTCCACTACGTCTTCAGCCTGATGGGGGTCCCTGAGAATTTCTTCAGCATATCTGAGCAAAGCATCGTAATGAGTTTTAAAAACGTACTCAAAAGCTGTCTTGCTCCCGTACTTTAGCTCTTTCAATACCTGTTTCTGCAGATTTTCCATCGAATCGTTTCTGCATAATTAAATTGGAAATTGAAATTGTAATTATAATTATTAATCTATTTGGATATTATTTGTTGCAGTTCCGGGCTAAAATAATAATTCAATTGTTTTTTGCAGAGACTATTTTCCGTAAGGCATATTAAACACAAATTAATCGTAAATATTCGAAAGATCAAAGGAAATTAATCAAAAACTTCCCCCATCAGGGTCCGTGGCGGTACCGCTTAACTTAATCACCTCGCCAATGCCTGCATTCAGGTCATTGGGATGATTCAGCTTCACAACGGGAGGATGGTTGGCATTTTCGTAATCCCTGACACACCATTCTGCCCTTGCTGCAAAATCGTTCTGAAGCATCTTCACCCAGCGTAACTGAGGCCAATAAGAATCCAATTCATTGGTGTATGGATTGAAATCGACAACAGTTGATATATCTTCCCATTGATCGGCCCATACACCAGGGTCTTTTTGAGACTGTTCAAAACGACCTCCCAACCCCCCGTAGCCGGGATTATCCACGTGTCGCAATCCAACCCTGAAATCAAATGCATATAACCAGGCAGGAGTATCCCACTCCGAAAATAAATCGTACCGGATATACCCCCTCTCAACTAAATCAGGGGCTAATTCAAAATCATGGTAAACGGATACTTCAGCATGAATTTCCTGCCATTGAGGCGTTCCCTTATACTTTTCCTCAATCGACCTTAAGGCACGGGCCAGGGTATTGGTTCCACCCTGCTG
>SLGC01000321.1 GCA_007123885.1 Bacteroidales bacterium
ACCCGCTTCCCATTCCAATGATCCTTTTCCTGAAAAGTTTGCCATCTTTGGCAGCATCCAACTTTTCTTTGGTTTGTTCCAGCGTGTTTTTGGTTTTTGAATCAGCTGATGACATCAAACGAAATTTAATTTAAAGAATATCCGGTTTACAAGCGGCAAATGGTAAGCCCACCATCAACCATAAAAACCTCTCCAGAAGAGAAAGGAAAGTGGCCTTTTGCAAGCGACAGAACAGATATTGCAACATCATCAGGAGTTCCCCATCTTTTTTGAATACTCAGACCTTCTTCGATAAGTTTGTCATATTTCCCGGTTACTGCAGAGGTCATATCGGTACGGATCACACCTGGGCGAACTTCATAAACGGGAATATCGTACGGTGCCAGCCATACAGCCCAAACCTTGCTGTGCATGGCAAAACCTGCCTTCGAAATGCAATAATCAGCTCTATTCGGCGACACAACCGTTGCCGAAATTGAGCCTATATTAATGATAGTGCCCGAAAATGAATTATCAGCCTCCTTTTGTTCTATCATAAATTGAGCGACAGCCTGAGTAAGAAAGAATGGTCCTTTCAGGTTAATGCGCATTACCCTGTCATAGCTTTCCTCGGTCAGTTCGATGGCATCAAGCCGTTTCAATGGAGCAACCCCTGCATTATTAACAAGAAGGTTAAGCCGGCCGAACTCTTTTTTTACCTTACCGATAACATTGTCCCTTTCCGCGGGAATACTTACATCACCCTGGCAATATACCACTCCGGCACCTGTCTCCCTTAATTCCCCGATTACTTCAGATACCCGGGATTCATCCCTTACCCCGTTAATCGCGAGGTCAAATCCCTCCTGAGCAAGCTTTTTGGAAATACCAAACCCGATTCCCCTTGAACCTCCGGTGACTAAAGCTACTTTTTTCATACTCCCGCTCTTTTTTCAACTCCGGCAAAAAATGTATAGTAAGGGGCATCATTAATAATTCGCCATAAATAAAGGGATAATTCCCGCATATGATAATCCCCCCACATGCTTGATTCACCACAGGGGATCTTTTTATCGCCGGGTATATAATCCCACCCGTTAGGTCTGTGATATATTGAGTGGAGAAGTAGTCCCTGATGGGTATTCCCGGTGCTGAGATAGGGTTCTTCCAGCAGTGTCCTGCTTACTGTTAATCCTGCCTGCCAGTATTTCCTGCCTTCCTCTTCCCGTCCTTTCTTTGTAAGATACCTGCCAAGCCTCAACAATCCCTGTGCTCCAATGGCAGCAGCAGAACTGTCAACCGGCTCAAATTCATTGTATGGCTCAGCATCCGTCAGGGTATAATCCCCGAGCCTGTACAATGCCGGAGCACCGGTATCCCAGTAGGGTATACCATCCAGGGAAGTGTTAACTGTATAAAAGTCGCAGGTTGCTCTTGCAGCCTTCAGCATCATTGCCTCAAGATATTCTCTCCCTCCTGATTTTTCAAGTTCACTATCGTCACAAATTTCAAGGAATTCAAGCTGTTCGGCAAAGCCACACATTGCCCATGCCAAGCCTCTTGTCCACGTTGTAAACGGAGAAAACCCCTGTTGAGAATTCGGGCATCTGAAATTACCATCATTTGTATTGAAAACGGCCTCATGCGTCGTCCTTCCCCTGACATCATAATCATCCCTGCCTTCCCCGTAGTAAACACTGAATTTTGCAGTTGATCCGATGTGATGGAGCATTCTCCCGAGTAGCGAGATTTTTTCATCATGCTCTGAAAGAAGTGCATGGCCCAACTGGTGACTGACTGCCAGGGCCCTCATAGAACGGATGGTGTCAACAAAAAGGGAGTGTGGACCGTTAAAAGAGTAAACAAAACCGCCTCCGCCAGCCGTATTGGTCCACCGCCTCGCCTGGACAGCACCCGTACATTTTAATGCAAGGTCATAAAAGGATTTTTCCCATTCACAGGAATCGATTTTTCCTTCTGTGAATAACCTTCTTAACGCACCATAGGTACTTATATTATTAAAACCATGATCGTGAACGCCGAAATGTGTTATATGAGGAGCCATCACATTCACCGTGGCTTCCCGCCCCATTTCCAGAAACCCCTTTTCACCTGTTGCATCAAACTGTATTATTTCGCCTCCAAACTGGAACCCCTGTGTCCATTCAGTCCATCCCCGTGTTGTATATTTACCCTTTTGTGTAAAAACGGGGGAACCCAGTGACACATCATATTCCTTACGTATAAGGTGAATTTTTTCAGCAGATAATTTCCACAGACGCTCAAGCGGTTTTCTCAGGTCTGCTGCCTTTAGTTCATCAAGTATTTTCATTCGTTTATATTTTGATTAAATAGTCTCATTGAAACCCCATGCCTGATAATTTTCGTTTATGGCATCACCTTTCCGGGGGTCATCTGTTCATTGAAACCGGCCGAAAGCCGGCTCCACATATTTGATCCTGGTGTAATTTGAATTCTATTTCAGTTCAGGTACATTTACCCATATACGCTTTTGGGTTGATTCAATGGCCAGCTCGGCAAGCTGAACTCCTTTTGCGGCTTCAAGCAGGTCCCAACGGAAAGGCTCATCCTTTACAAGATGTCTCAGGAACAGTTCCCACTGAATTTTGAATGCATTGCCATACTCCTGATGAGCTGGCATTTTTATCCAGTTATCATAAAAAACAAGCGGCTGTTCAATATCAGGATTCCATACAGGCCGGGGTGTAGCTGAATATTCCTGCATCCATACATCCCGCAGACCTGCAACGGCTGAACCTTTTGTGCCGTCTACCTGCATAACGAGCAGATCATCACGCCTTACCCTGGTGGACCAGGATGAATTTATCTGGACAACAATACCATTATCCAGTTCAATAATGGAATAAGCCGCATCTTCAGCTGTTGCTTTATAAGGGGTTCCATCATCCTCATAACGTTCTTTGATATGCGTTTTATCGAGGCAGGTAAGAGATCTTACTCCTGAGAAAATATTATCCAGAACATACCTCCAATGACAGAACATGTCAAGAATAATGCCGCCTCCCTCCTCTTTTTTATAGTTCCAGGAAGGCCTCTGGGAAGGAACAGAATCACCTTCAAAGACCCAGTAGCCAAAATCAGCTTTTACTGCGAATATCTCACCAAAAAAACCACGGTCTATCAGTTTTTTCAATTTAAACAGGCCGGGAAGCCAGAGCTTGTCGGCCACCACACCGTGCTTTATACCGGCATCCTTTGCAAGATGATAAAGTTCAAGGGCTTCGGTTGTGCTCATGGCAACCGGCTTTTCACAATATATATGCTTACCTGCCGCAATGGCCTTTTTGAGACTTGCATATCTCATTTCGGTTGTCTGGGCATCAAAATATACTTGATAATCATTATTCTGTATTAATGAATCCACATCTGTAGTCCAGTCTTTGACACCTGTTTCCTTACTCAGTTTCTCAAGCCTGGCAGCATTTCTTCCTGTCAGGATAATTCTCGGCATTATAACTTCATTCTCATTCAAATTTAGTCCGCCATCATTGATAATGGGAAGAAGTGAACGGATAAGATGCTGGTTTTTGCCCATTCTTCCGGTAACACCATTCATTATGATGCCAACATCATAAACCCTTTTTTCTTTATTCATAATTTCGGTTTAGTTTGATTTTTGTGTTAATAAATTCCGGTCCTGTTTCTCACACATAAAGCCGGTATGCATTTATAATTTTCTCAAGAAATTCATCCTGGCTCGACTTCCAGTAGATCTCAGAAAAGATCTCCACTTCGTTAAACCCCGAAAAACCGGCACTATTTACCCATTCGCGAATAAGGGGTATATTGATGCATCCTTCACCCATCAGTCCCCGGTCCAGTAAAATATCGGAGGTCGGTACTTTCCAGTCGCATACATGGAATGCAAAAAGCCTGTTTGCATTGCCGCAGCGGTGTATTTCATCCTGAAGGTCCTCATCCCACCAGATGTGGTATACATCCACTGCAACACCTACGAGCGGAGAATTAAAATGATCGGCCATATCATTTGCCTGCTTCATCGTATTTATTGCTGAACGAGTATCTGCATAAACGGGATGGAGAGGTTCGATTGCAAGCCTGACATTATGTTTTTCGGCATGAGGCAGTACAGCCTCGATGCCATGTTTGATCTGTTCCCTTGACAGGGCAAGGGGCTGCGTGGGATCAGCCCCGCAAACCAGCACGATCATAGGCATCCCCATATCGCCGGCTTCTTCTATTGCTTTAATGTTATCTGCTATGGCAGCCTCCCTTTTTTTCTCGTTGGCCGATGGGAAAAAGCCACCCCTGCATAATGCCACAGGGGTCAGACCGGAGTCTATTATTAACCTTCCGATCCGGGAAGGGGTATATGGTCCGTATGCATCCCGCCATACGGTAATTCCGCTTACTCCCAGACTTGCATATTTATTTATTGCATCCTCAATAGAAAGTGGTTTTGTCGTAATTGTGTGGATACATAATTTGGACAGATCATTTATAGGTTCAGGTTGCATAGTTCAGCTTTATAAAACCGGATTTTATTGTTTCAGGGCCCTAAGATATAAAAAAACCTCTCAACAGGAAAATGTTTTACGCACCACTGTTGTAAGGTCATTAATTCTACACTACCAGCACAATAGGTACAAAGTATCTGGCAAAAATAGTTATCAGCAGGATAAAAAACAGGTTTAGCAATAAACCGGCTCTAAGCATATGTGAAATGTCCATTACACCGCTTCCATAAACTATAGCATTGGGAGGAGTCGCAACCGGAAGCATAAAAGCGCAACTGGCTGCCAATGCAGCAGGTATTGTAAACAGTAACGGATCCTGATCCAGCCCTATGGCCAGGGTCCCCATAACAGGAAGAAAAGCGGCTGCAGTAGCGGTGTTGCTTGTCAGCTCTGTCAGAAAAATTACAACTCCTGCCACAACAAGAATAACAAAACCAAGAGGCAGGACACCCATAATTGCCAGATGTTCACCTATCCATCCCGCCAGGCCGGTTCTTTGGATTGCCGCAGCAAGGGTCAGTCCCCCGCCAAAGAGTAAAAGAACCCCCCAGGGGAGCATGGATGCTGATTTCCATGAAAGAAGAAACCGGCCGGTGCGGACATTGACAGGACAAACAAAAAGAAGAATAGAACCAAATATAGCAATACCCGCATCAGAGATACCAGGAAGATATAGCCCGAGAAGGGGGCGCGTGATCCACAACATGGCAACCAGCGCAAACACAAATGCAACCATCAGCTCAGGTCTGCTTATTCTTCCGAGTTTATCGACCTCCCGGTCAATATATTCCTTTCCTCCGGGCAGACTTTTAAAACGAACTGGAAAAGAAATATTTACCAGCGAAAGGAAAATCACCGGCAATCCAATGATAACCAGCGGTACCCCTATCACCATCCACTGAAGAAATGATATTTCAATATCATAGGCTTCATTTACAAATCCCACCAGCAGGGCGTTTGTGGGAGTCCCAATAATTGTACCCAGTCCCCCGATATTTGCAGCATAAGCAACTGCCAGCATCAAAGCAATGGCAAAATTACCATAATGATTTTTCACATCAGAAATATCCCTGCTATTCTTTGTTATTTCAATTACCGATAATGCAATGGGCAGCATCATCATTGTAGCTGCTGTATTACTCACCCACATGCTCATAAAGGCAGCGGAGACCATAAAACCGAGTATTATACTTCTTGGATTTGACCCTATAAGTGAAATTATATTGTAGGCGATTCTCCGGTGAAGTCCCCATTCCTGCATGGCAATGGCAATAATAAAACCACCCATGAAAAGAAAGATCAATGGGTTGGCATAAGGTGCAGCCGTCATGGCAATATCGGATATGCCCAGGAGCGGAAAAAGAGCCAGGGGGATAAGGGCAGTGACCGGTATTGGTATGACTTCAAAAATCCACCATATTGCCATTAGTACAGCTGCAGCTGCGGTATACCATCCTTCCGTACTCAGGTCCCCGGGAGGATCAGACAGGACCATAATGGCAAAAAGGATCAGTCCGCCTGCCATGCCCGCCCACCGCTTATTTGGTGAACCAAAAGCCTGCTGATCTCCAGGGTTTTTTGTTGCCGTTATAACTGAAATTAACCGTTGTTTGCGAGGCATTATCGAATAAACTATTTCTTCCAGGATTTGTTCCTTTATTCAGTCACCTTTACACAGTCAGCAGTCAGTTACCGGAACACCGGAAAAGCAAACAACAACCTTCAGGTGCACCGGTTGGAGTTGTAAAGTAAGTTCAAGCCGTGAATATATAAAAAACAATTAAAAAACCATTCTGCATGAGGCAGGTTCGAAAAGGGATCAGGTGGTTTGTATACAATAATATAATCAACGATCATCTCAGGGCACGATGGTTTTTCCGTAAAATCCTTAATTTTAGAAAAACTTCGGCAATTGTATGAATTGAAAAGATCTTCTAATCCAAATACCATATAAAATATTTTATCCATGCAAATTTTAATAACAGGAACCAGTAGGGGATTGGGCAGTGAACTTGCCGCATATTACCTGAATTCAGGACATGAAGTTTATGGCATAAGCAGGAACAGCAACGGTGAACTCGATAAACATCCCCGCTTCAGGTTTATTTCCCAGGATCTTTCAAAGTTTGATGAAATTACAAGTAACCTGCCCGGACTCCTTAAAGATGCCGGAAGATTTGACCTGGTTGTGCTTAATGCGGCCATGCTGTCACAAATAAAAGATCTGAAGGATACAGGCCTTGATGAAATCCAAAAAGTAATGGATATAAATGTATGGTCAAACAAGATATTGATTGACCTTTTAATTTTTCAGGAAGAGCCGCCAAAACAGATCGCGGCAATTTCATCAGGAGCCTCTGTATACGGTAACAGGGGATGGAATGCATACTCTTTATCGAAGGCTGCCTTGAATATGCTTATAAAACTATATGCCGGGGAACAGGAAAACATCCATTTCTGTTCAATTGCCCCGGGACTTATAGACACTGAAATGCAGGAATATATATTTTCCCTGCCCGATGATCCGAAATTCCCTTCCATTATCCGGCTTAAAAAAGCAAAGGCCACAGGAGAAATGCCATCACCGGAAGAAGCGGCCCGTATACTGGCCGGTGCACTGAAAAAGGCCCTGAAAGAAGAAAGTGGCAGCTACCTGGATGTCAGGGATTTTTAATAAGCAGAGTTAAAAATGACCATATGATTGCCTTGTCCGCCCCGGTTTTCCATCAAAAGAATTTGGCTGAAGCTTTGGAATATGCAGGCTTTTTTCTTTTTTCATTGAAAATCAGGACGGGAAGCCGGGTTTCCCTGGCGATTTTTTCTGAACGGCTGCCATGAAGGAGTCTGTCCAAAAATCTGCGGTTTTCTCTTAAAAGGACAATCAGATCAGCATCCATCTGCAATGCAAAATCATGCATTTCCGAAACCATCGGTTCGCCCCTGGTTTCTTGCAGCACTTTTACTGACATCATTTTGTAACCGGACTGCTTTTTTATCATGTTGATAAAATCTTCTCCTTTTGCTTTTTCACGGAAAGAAATATTGTCAGTAATATGAACTGCAGTGATGTTTGCAGGAAATTTTGATGCCAAACCGACCAGTTGCTTCATACTGGGCAGATCTTCTTTATGATAGTCTGTAGCATAAAGTATCTCTGAAAAAGGTTTGTACGTAATACCTTCGGGAATGATCCATACAGGGCAACTGATGTTTCTGATTATTTCAACATTGCTCGAATCATCATAAAACACGGATTTTCCTTTTGAGCTGCTGAGCATTATTGTATCCACTTTTTTGCTTTCACAGTATTCATTAATAATTTCAGAAGGGTAACCGACTTCCACGCTGTATTCGAGCAGGGGCAACTCCGGATCTGTTGCATAAAGATTATCTATCTGAACATCAAAATGATGTCTGGCCTTTTCCATCTTCCGGTCAATATCACGCTGGTTTACAGACGCGGCGGCATTTAGACTTCCAGGCAGGCCCATCGGGAAATTGGGCGGGGTATAAACATGAAGATATCTTACCGTCAGGTTCATATCCCGGGCAATATAGGCGGCGTATGTTATGAACAACTGGGCTTTTGCCGGTGAAACAACGTGAACTAGCAATTCTTTCATGGACAGGATTCTGATTAGTATAGTTTAAAAAGATTATTGGTGGAACAGTTTCAATAAATCAGGACTTTACCTGAATCAAGCTCAATAGCCGTACCAAAACAGGAAACTACTGACCGGACCGGTCAGTTATATTATATTAACTAATATTTCACAGAAAACTATCTTGATCAATCTTTCAATCACCTGTACATAATATGTAGGTAATATTCCACAGATAATGAAAATATCCCCGTGAACCGGGAAGCAATTCCCTCAAATAGAACTTAAACAAGCAGGACATCAAAATCAACAGTTAAAATGCCCTGTTGAAGAACAGAAGATCTTATAAAGTTACACCAACTTTCTGTTCCTTCAGCATTTTAAGCAAGCTTATCACATCGCTTTGTTTTTCAAGCAGGTAACGGGCTTCTGAAGGTGACAGTCCGACTTTTATTGAATATGCCCTTTTCGGAAGTGACTGGAAAAGCAATTCATCACTCCATCCTGCACCTATGGCAAGTATAAAATCATACTTTTTCTTGTTGAGCCAGTGGCGGGCCAGATCCCCTTTGTTAATTCCTGAATTACTTATTTCAAGCACCTTGTTTCCCTGGAAGATCTGAATTCCCATGTTGGCAGTAATACTGATCAGATGGTCTGTGAGATCCCTGGTTATATAGGAGGCTTGCTCGATATCAGATTTCTGGTAATGCCAGCTCAGAGAATAGTCCTTTTCCTTGATATATGCTCCCGGTAG
Source organism: Bacteroidales bacterium (assembly GCA_007123885.1). GTDB lineage: Bacteria > Bacteroidota > Bacteroidia > Bacteroidales > PUMT01 > PXAP01. Next base: position 8,859 of record SLGC01000321.1, read on the forward strand.
CCGGTCGGTATATACTTCAAGTATAGGAAGTACATCATCTTTCCAGTCTCCCGAGAGTGTTTTCAATTGAGTCCATTCCCCGTATTTATGTTCCTTCAGCCATGAACCGTGTTCGGCCGTCAGGTTTACAGGAATATTACCAAGCCATCTCTCGAGGTTTTCCTTGCTTCGCCCACTCAGGATAACAATATCGGTATTCGTATGCCCTTCAATATCTTTCAACAGGTTTAAAAGGGCAGGTGTGGGTTTTGTGCTTTTGGGAATATCGCTCAAGGGTACCAGTGTGCCGTCATAATTTACGATCAGGATTTTTTCTGATGCTTTTCTATGATCGGATAATATTTTATCCAGGACCTCATTTGTAATGAACTTTTTCCGGAAGGACTGGCTGTAAAGCCTCCTTGTTTCATTGAGCAAATGCACAAAATCTGATGCCCATCTTGTAACATCATATCTTCTCAGCCTTAACTGCATTGCACTATTATTAAATATCTGATCCTTTTCCGGAATGCTCAGGGCCAGTTTGATTGCCTCCGCTATTTCATCTATGCTGTTCGGATTGATAATTATACTCTCACTTAATTCCTTCGATGCACCCGTAAACTCACTAAGAATAAGAACACCTTTCTTATCGTTACGTGAAGCGACATATTCCTTGGCGACGAGATTCATCCCGTCCCGAAGCGGAGTAAGCAGGGCTACATCACTCATCCGGAACATGGCGATCAGGGTTTCATGGGGAACTGAGGTAAACTGGTATATGACAGGAGTCCATCTGAAGTTTCCATAGGCCCCGTTAATAAAACCTACCAGCTCATCGAGGCTGCTTTTGATCTCCTGGTAGGAATCGACGCCTATACGTGATGGAACCACGATCATGCTCAGGCAGACCTTCCCATGCCACTGCGGATTCTTCTGCAAAAACAATTCAAACCCTTTCAGCCTGTTGAGAATACCTTTTGAATAATCGAGTCTGTCGACAGAAAGAACTATTTTCAGGTTTTTTTTATCAGGTAAATCAGGATGCGGATCAGGTATTTGGAACTTGTTGAATTTATTATAGTCAACACCCATCGGGAAGGTATCCACCTTGATCGATCGTCCGGACAGGTCGATTCTTCCCATATGATGTTCCAGTCCCAAAATTCTCAGAACGCACCTGAGGAAATACTGTGAATAATCATGCGTGTGAAATCCTATGAGGTCAGCTCCCAGCATCCCGGTCAATAATCTTGTACGGCTTTCATGGGGCAGCAGCCTGAAAACCTCGTATGTAGGAAACGGAATATGAAGAAAAAAACCAATGGGATTTGATACCTTTTCCCTTAACAATTGCGGCAGCAGCATCAAGTGATAATCATGTATCCAGATTATGTCGCCGGGACGTATTATATCAAGAAGGTCATCCCTGAAAATTTCATTTACTCTTTTATATTCGTCCCAGAAATCCCGGTCAAATACTGCATAATTGGGAAAGTAATGGAAAATAGGCCAGATAGTTTTATTGCAGAATCCCAGGTACACTTTGTCCATCAGCTTTTCGGACAAAAATACCGGGGCAGCATTAAAATCACTCTTTATCTTTTCCCTTACGATATTTTTTTGCTTTTCATTTACAGAAATCCCCGGCCATCCTAACCAAAGGTATTCGGTTACTTCGGTTGATGATTTCTTAAGTGAACCAAGATAATCACTTAATCCTGAAACAAGTCCCCCGGCACTCTTCTCCGAATGAAATTCCCCGTTCTTTTGTGTCAACGATACCGGAAGCCTGTTTGAAACTATAAGTAACCTCATGATATATTTTTTTTAGCTTATGATTAATAAGCTCCATTATATACTAATATACCGGCAGGAAGAATTATAAAGAAAGAGAACCACTCCCGGCGGCATTCACAAGGGAGTATGATTTTCCGGTTAACATGTTTTTTTCATCTTACCGGCTTTCAACAAATTTAACAATAATTATCTGATAAAAGAAACTGCCATTAAGAAATAATTTAAATAAGGCAGCCTTACTGCCAGCAACTGACCAAATTGCTCAACCAGGACATTGCCGTTCGAACAGAAGGCGGGTTGATCAAGCCTTTCGGGCGAAGCCCGGCCAGGATATTGTCGAACGAACAGGAGGCGGGTTGATCAAGCCTTTCGGGTAAAGTCCGGCCATGAAGTTCCCGCGCAAATAGGACGCGAATTTTTTATCACACAAGCCTTTCGGGCGAAGCCCGGCCAGGATATGACCGTGCGAACATGAGGCGGATTTTTGATGTTGCCAGAAGATCATCCTTCCTTTAGCATTTTCTGGATGTCTTTTATTTTCCCAAAAAAAACCACAATATCCCCCTCGTTCAAAACGGTTTCGGATGATGCTACTCCCTGTGGTACCGTTACCTTTCTTTTTACTCCAAGTGCATTGGTCTCTTCTTCTACCCTCATCACGGTAAGAAGCAGTATATTATAATTCCGGCGAAACCTGATTTCACCAAGTTTTTTACCTACATAACGTTCGGGAACAACAACCTCTATAAGGCTGTATTCCCGTGAAAGTTCAAAAGAATCTATTATTCCGGGCAGATCGAGCTTGTTGGCCCAGCGTTCGGCTGTCTCCTCCTCCGGATGGACGATCTCACGTATCATCATGGCATCCAGCACTGTTTCATGAAGGGGATTAACTGCCCGGCTGATCAGCCGCTTTACATTCATTTTCTTCATCAGCGCAGTGGTCATAAGATTGGCTCCCTCATCTTCACCGATACATACAACAACAACATCCGTTTCCTTTAACGGAAGGTTGGTAATGGCCTGCTGATCGGAAGAGTCCAGACACATTGTATGTGTCAGCCTTCCCTTCATTGCCTCGATCTTGCTCATTTCACGGTCTATGCCGATTACCTCGTGTCCCATGGCTACAAGCCGTTCTGAAAGGGAGGCGCCGAAATTTCCGAGTCCTATAATAATAAACTTCATTTTCAATAATTCAAATTGGAATTTTCATTATTTAATCATGTTAAAATGCAAAGCAACTGAATATTGGACCATCTAACGGCTATTAAGAGAACACGGACTTCATTCTGCCTGATTTTGCCCATCGTAAATTTAATAAAAATGATTTTTAATTTATCAGCACTCCTTCGGCGGGATAACGGTAATTCAGATGCTTGACATTCTTCAGCAATGAATACAATATTATCAGCATGCCGAGCCTTCCGGTAAACATATTCACCACAATGATCAGCTTGCTTGCATTTTCAAGCTCACCTGTAATTCCCATGCTCAGTCCCACAGTGCCATAAGCAGAAAAACATTCAAACGCGACAGGCAGAAGATCCTGTTCCCTTTCAATTATGGTTATAAAAAAAACCGAGGCGCCTATCATCAGAAAAGAAAGCAACATGAATGCAAAAGCCCTCCCAACAGTTGCCTGTGAGATCTCCCTTCCATATACCTCGATCCTGTCTTTGCCCCTGGCCATGCTAACAACATTCATCACGGCTACAGCAAAAGATGTGACTTTAATTCCTCCGCCGGTCGACCCGGGACCGGCGCCAATCCACATAAACAGCATGACCATCATTACTGTAGGCAGTGCAAGTGCAGAAGTATCCACTGTATTGAATCCGGCCGACCTTGGTGTGGCGGCCCCGAAAAAAGCCGTAATGATCTTTCCTGCGCCATCATGTGCCGCAAGTGTATTGTCATATTCAAAAAAGTAGAACAGAAGTGTGCCTGAAACCAGTAATATGACAGTTGCAACAAGTACTATCCTGGTGGTAATGTTCAAAACCCACGGTATATGTATCCGCCTCTCATTCAGCATCCTGTTTCGCAAAAGGTTCTTCAGGTACCTGACAAAATTGAATATTATGGGAAAACCCAGTCCCCCGGCAATAAACAGGAATGCAATTATCAGGTGGAGGCTGTAATTAAACCTGAAAGCATTGTGGTAAAGGCTGTCGGTCATAATTGTAAAACCGGCGCTGCAAAATCCTGATATAGAATGAAATACGGAGAAGTAAATCCGTTCTTCCAGTGAACCGAAAAGCGTGCCGTCAAGACTCATATATATAAATATGGCTCCAAATGCTTCAATTACAAGGGTAAAGATTATGATTATCCTGATAGTCCGGAATACTTCGGTTAACTGATCCGAGCTGGTAATATCTTTCAGCAAAAGCTGGTCGCCATAGGTTGTTTCTCCGGAAAAAAGGTACCTGAAAAAACTTGTGAATGTCATAATCCCTATCCCGCCAAGCTGAATGAGCAACAAGATCACCACCTGTCCGAAGGTTGTAAACCAGGTCCCCGTATCAACCACGATAAGACCTGTAATGCAGAAGGCGCTGGTAGATGTAAACAGGGCATCGGTAAAAGTAATACCCTCATACGTTGCATTTGGCATCATAAGAAGAACGGTACCCAGGATAATGATCATAACATATAGGGCAACAAAAAGCTGAGCGGGATTAAGCAGCTGGAGCGAGGGAGTAAATTTAAGCGTGGACGATTCACGCATAAATACCAGGAACAGTCCGAGATATTTGTGTATCCTGTAATCAAAAAATTCCATCCATTCCAGTCCCGCTGCCCCGGCAATAATGGCAACAAGATACAGCCCCAGGAGTATATCAACGGGAATAACCTTCCGGGAAGGGCGTTCTTTGATGGAAAGAAACCTTCCGCCAATAAAAATCACTCCGACGATGATAACTGCGAGATAAAAATTCTGGAAATCAGGCGGGGTCAGGATTTCATGATCAAATCCATGTTCATAGATAATAATAATTACAGCGAACAGGCTTAACCAGAAAGAGATCCTTCCCAGATATCTAAAAAAGTCGTCAACCCGTCGTCTGTCTAACATCATTTAAGGATTATTCCATTAGGACCACAAATATCATCCTCAGCTCTTTATTTAATTACCACTCTGCTATGCGCCGTTGCAATTCTTCTTCTTCACATGGTCAAGGCTGTCAACCCGGGCCGAGAAAATTCTGGCCAATCCGGTAATGGACCGCTTTCTGTACCAGCTAAGGTGCTCTCACTGAAAGTACCGAACTGGTTTATCGCTGCACATCATTTTCATTGCTATCCTGAAATGTAAAGAATATAAACTATCTCATCAATATCAAAAGTCAAGGAATGCTGTCGATCTCAAAAATTTGAAGCTTGAAAAACTATTTGATTCGACACTTACAGCATAATTATTGATTTGGCTTAAAATCATTCTTTTGTTTAACCTCCTGGCGATATTCCCGTCACAGGCAAAGATCCGTCATTCCTTGCCCAAAATGCCGGTTGCATTTTTATAACTTCCGTTTCTGCCGGTTTTTAAAGCAGTTCAAAAACAAACAAACAAAGATATTACTGTAAAAATTAAAATCAACTTTAATTTACGCTAAACTTTTTTGCCGATTTTTTCTTTATGTAGATAGAACATCAATGAAACCGCATTAAACTTATTATATCAAAATATAAAATTGAACCATGAGCAAGAAAGATTATCACGAAATTGAGAACCAGGAATGGCTTGACTCATTGGAGTATGTCATTCAAAATGAAGAACCTGACCGTGTTCGCGAAATTCTGGGAATGCTTCAGGCGAAAGCCCATAAGTCAGGAATACCATTCCGGTGCCCCGGAAATACACCCTACATTAACAGCATCTCCCCCCAGAAAGAATCACCCTACCCGGGAAGCCAGGAAATTGAAAGAAGGATAAAGAGCCTTGTCCGCTGGAACGCCATGGCCATGGTGGTAAGGGCAAACCTTGAATCGGAAGGCATTGGCGGACACATCTCAACCTATGCATCATCCGCTACCCTTATGGAGGTAGGTTTCAACCATTTTTTCCGCGGAGGAGACAACGGTAACCCTGCAGATATGATATATTTCCAGGGACACGGAACACCGGGAATATATGCACGATCCTTCCTTGAAGGAAGATTATCGGAGACCGATCTCCATAACTTCCGGCAGGAACTGAGAAAAGATGGAGGCCTTCCCTCCTATCCGCATCCAAGACTTATGCCCCATTACTGGAAATTCCCCACGGTGTCAATGGGACTTGGGCCCATAATGGCCATCTATCAGGCCAGGTTTAACAAGTACCTGGAGGACAGGGGACTAAAGAAAAAGACCGGAGAAAAGATCTGGGCATTTATAGGAGACGGCGAGATGGACGAACCGGAATCACTCGGTGCGATCACCGTTGCCAGCCGTGAAAAGCTTGACAACCTTATCTTTGTTGTCAACTGCAATCTTCAGCGGCTTGACGGACCGGTAAGGGGTAACGGGAAGATCATCCAGGAACTGGAGGCGGCCTTCAAGGGAGCCAGGTGGAAAGTGATCAAGGTTATCTGGGGAAGGGACTGGGATCCGCTTATAGCTAAAGATGAAACCGGCGACCTTATCCGCGTAATGGATGAAACACCCGATGGTCAGTATCAGAGATATGTGGTAGGACCGGGATCCTTTATCAGGAAGGACTTTTTCGGTAAAAGTGAAAGGCTGCTCAAACTTGTAGAGAATTATTCAGATGAGCAGCTCCTGAAACTGAACCGGGGTGGACATGATCCAAGAAAGGTTTATAATGCCTACAAGGAGGCTGTAAATCATGAAGGCGATCCGGTGGTTATCCTTGCCCAGACCATCAAGGGCTACGGACTCGGTGAGGCAGGAGAAGGCCGGAACATAACCCACCAGCAGAAAAAGCTTAACGAGCAGGAATTGCTGGAGTTCAGAAGCAGGTTTGGCATACCGCTTTCAGATGAAGAGGCCAAAAAGGCACCTTTCTTTAAGCCTCCGGAAGATAGCGAAGAGATGCAGTATCTTAAAAAACGGAGGAAGGATCTTGGAGGATACCTGCCTAAAAGGATTGAAGAAGCCCCGCCCCTGGAGCTGCCCGATGACAAGATATATAATGAGTTGCTTGAAGGCTCGGGCGACAGGGAACTTGCAACCACCATGTCGATGGTCGGTCTTATGGGAAAGATGATGGGTGATAAAAAAATGGGCCAGCGGGTTGTTCCCATAGTTCCGGATGAATCAAGAACATTCGGGATGGATGCCCTCTTCCGCAAATTCGGGATCTATTCCCATATTGGTCAGAACTATGAACCGGTCGACAGGGAATCTCTTCTGTATTACAAGGAGGCAACCGATGGTGCAATTCTTGAGGAAGGCATCACAGAGGCAGGCTGCATGTCTTCATTCGTTGCCGCAGGGACTGCCTACTCCACCCACAGGATAAACATGGTACCCATGTTCATCTTTTATTCCATGTTCGGCTTTCAACGGGTAGGCGATTTCATCTGGGCTGCCGCCGATGCCAAGGCACGGGGTTTCCTTATCGGGGGAACATCGGGCCGAACGACACTTGCGGGCGAGGGGCTTCAGCACCAGGATGGCCATTCCCACCTGATTGCAATGTCAGTACCTGCGATAAGGGCATATGATCCTGCCTATGCATACGAGCTGGCGGTGATCATTAAAGACGGGATGAAAAAGATGTTTGTCGACCAGCAGGACCTTATTTACTATATCACAATACTGAATGAAAAATACAAAATGCCCAAAATGCCCAAAGGGGTTGAAGAAGGAATAATCAGGGGCATGTACAAGGTGCGCCGTTCTGAAAAGAAAAAGGGTGAAAAAGTGCATCTTCTTGGAAGCGGGGCGATACTGAATGAGGCGTTGCGGGCGGCTGAAATGCTGGAAAAGGATTATAATGTAAAAGCTGATGTGTGGAGTGTTACAAGCTATAAGGAACTATATGACAATGCCAGGGAAACCGATCGGTGGAACAGGCTGAACCCGGGCAAAAAACCCAGAAAAACCTATATAGAAGAATGTTTCGAAGGCGATAAGGGTTTATGCCTGGCGGCACACGACTATGTCAAGGCAATTCCTATGACAGTATGCAGGTGGTTCCCGGGAGTGCTGACCGTTCTGGGCACCGATGGATTCGGAAGGAGCGATAACCGCAGGGCCCTGAGGGATTATTTCGAAGTGGATGACCGTCATATAACATATGGTGCCCTTCACAGCCTCCATCTTAATGGTAAAATTGACAAGGATACTGTCGTCAATGCTCAGAAAAGCCTTAAAATTGACAAAAACAAACCAAATCCGACAGACATATAAAATAACAAGTTATGATCAAGGAAATTAAGCTGCCTGAAATAGCCGATAATGTCAGTAGTGCAACAGTACTGGAAATACTTGTATCGGAAGGCGATAAAGTTGAAAAAGACGACCCGCTGGCAGAAATGGAAAGTGATAAGGCAACTTTCGATCTGCCAGCCGAAGAAGCCGGCACTGTAAAGGAAATAACAATAAGTAACGGAGATGAGGTTAAGGTGGGCCAGGTGATGTTCAGAATCGATACAGCCGGATCTGCTGAAGAGGGTAAGGAAGAAGAGGAACCCGGGAAGGAGGAAAAAGAAGATAAACCCGGGAAGGATGAGGCAGATAAGCCCGGGAAGGAGGACAAAGAGGAAAAGGAAGAGGAGTTGGAAAAAGAGGATAAGGAAGTTGAGCCCGATAAGGAAGAGACAGAAAGAAAAAGAGAAAGAGAAAAAGCAGAGAAGGAAGAGAAATCCGGAAAAGAGGAGAATGAAGGAAAACCTGAAAGAGAGGAAGCCCCCGGGGCAATTGCAGCCAACGTTGCAGCCGCTCCTTCTGTGAGGCGTTTGGCCCGTGAAATTGGAATTGATATCAGCAAGGTTAATGGCAGCGGTCCGCACGACCGCATTACCGAAGATGACGTCAAGGCATTTGCAAAAAAACAGATGGAAAAGCCATCCGCCACCGGCGTTGAAGATGAATACGAACTGCCCGATTTTTCAAAATGGGGTAATACCCGGCGTGAAAAAATGGCTACCATCAGGAAGATAACCGCCGGGGCAATGACCGCATCATGGCAGAATATTCCTCATGTCTTCCAGTTCGACAAAGCCGATATAACCGAACTCGAAAGCTTCAGGAATAAATATTCAAAACATGTCGAAAAGGAAGGAGCCAAACTTACGGTTACGGCAATTCTGCTCAAGCTTACTGCCATGGCCCTGAAGACA
>SLGC01000217.1 GCA_007123885.1 Bacteroidales bacterium
ACCGGCCCGAAAACATGGTGCCGTGGAGAAAACCTGAGAACTACGATCCTGATACCTATGAGCTGGTAAGGAGGTATTACCATGCCAGACCAGGCGCTGGACCATTGATCGGATTCTGGCCCACGCTGCCAAACGGGAAGTCAGACATCAATTCTACGGTCGGGATCTCAACCAACCTGCTTGACGGATCAAGCTGGGAGTATCCCGAGGCTGATTATGCAAAGCGGGACAGCATATGGCAGTGGCATAAGGATTACACTCTCGGACTGGCCTGGTTCCTTGCAACCGATGAGTCAGTGCCGCAACATGTCCGTGATGCCATGCAAACCTTCGGACTTTGCAGGGACGAGTACACCGACAATGATAATTTTCCCCATCAGCTGTATGTAAGGGAAGCAAGGCGGATGCGGGGAGAGTATTACATGACCCAGCATGACCTTATGAACGATACGGTGAAATATGATTGCATCGGCATGGGGTCCTATAACATAGACGTGAGGGAGATGCAGCGCACCTACATAGAGATCAGCCGATTCCCCGACATGAGGCACGAGGTGTACAACGAGGGTTACCTGTCGATCCCGGTTGCACAGTATGAAATACCTTTCCGGTCGCTTGTCCCCAAATACGAGGAATGCGAGAACCTGCTGGTTTCGGTATGTGTGTCGGCCAGCCATATTGCCATTGCATCCCTGAGGATGGAGCCGCAGTACATGATAATGGGAGAATCGGCCGGCGTTGCCGCTGCCATGGCCGCACAAAGCAAAAGGCCGGTACAGAAGCTAGACATTTACGCCTTGCAGGAAAGGCTCAAAGCAAGGGGCCAGGTACTCTCGCTGAAGGACAATCCTTACGGCAAATGGGGAGATGAGAATGAGATAGTGATAGACAATAACATGAAAGGCTTTACATCCTTCACCGGCCACTGGTACGAAGAAGAAACGGTGCATACCGGAAGATATGAGATGAATTTCAGGGTGAGTCCCCGCGGGCAGTCCGGCGAATTCTACTTTGCCCCGTACTTCTTTAAAAGCGGCAGGTACAACATCTATACCTGGAATCCCGCCTCACCGGAATATGAATCGTCGGTGCAACTGACACTAAGTCACTCGAAAGGAGACGAAAAAATCACCATAAGCCAGCAGGAAAACGGAGGGTCATGGGTATTTGTCGGCAGCAGATTTTTTGACCGGGGGCAGAGAACGGCGATAACGGTCCATGGAGAAAAAGATAAGCACGTCATTGCCGATGCGGTAAGGTTTGAGTTTGTCGAATAAGGACATTGTTGATCACATTGAGCTGCTCCCAGCATGTGAAACCACCGTCTGGTAGCGATTAACTCATCAGTGGCTGACTTTACCGGTTTGTCCTGTTTATAAGAACTTCCATCACCTCCGAGCCGTGCCCCGCGGTGCGTATTATATCGTAGTAGCCGTTGTTTTCAAGATCCGCTGCCAGGCAATTATAGCAGCCCTCGCCGGTTATGGTTTGCTTTACAAATGTTCTGCCGTCGCCGGAATTCAGGTAAATGTTCACCGGGGCAAAATCATGGTTCCATCTCATTTTATTTTCCCCCGCAAGGATATCAAGAAATCCGTTGTTGTTGAAGTCAACCACCTGCAGGGTATGGCACCCGTGGATAGTATCGATTATGAATTCTTCCCATTGATTTTTTTCGGCATCCAGCAGCGTATAGTATGAAACCGGGTAGTCCATGCTTTCTGAGTGGGATATAAAAACCTCTGCCCTGCCATTATTGGTAATATCTGCGCAGAAGACCTTGGTCGCGTTCCGTTGCCAGTCACCAGTCTGCGTATTCCACTTCGGGTCTATGTTAAACAGTGTCCATCCTCCGTCTATATTGCTGCCCGGTGACCTGAGCCAGTAGCCGTTGGTTGCAATATCGGGATATCCGTCGCCATCGATATCACCGGTTGCCATGCCTTCATGCAAATTGGGAATGACCATATTTACAGCCTCATACCAGGTGTCATCCTCATTCCGGGCAAATACCTGCAGTGAATTGTATTCGAAGGTTATGACCACCACTTCAAGCTTTCCGTTCCGGTTGAGATCGGCCACCTCCACGTCTTTCACAAAGGCGGGGGCAGTTCCTATGAAATGTGGGGTCCATCCGGGATTTTCAAACCAGTAGATCCGGGATGGGGCACCACCAGCCTTCCATTCACCCGGATGCATGATGCCTATTACGTCTGTCTTCCCGTTCCTGTTAAAATCGCCTGTGGCAATATCCCCGCCCGCGAAGGTCCCTCCCATTGTCAGTGAGTCGGCAATAATATGCAGGGCCCATCGCGACAGATCGGCCGACGTTTCCATCCATCCCAGCCAACCCCCATGGGCATTATTGTTGGTCACAACGATGTCTTTAATTCCATTGCCATTTATATCGGCCGCCGTCCTCGCCCACATGTGGTTTGCAGCTTCAAATGCGATCCTGGTCTCAAAGACTGCCTTTTCCGGATTTTGATTTGGTGAAGTGCAACTAATCGTGAGAAGCGCAATTAAGATGCAAAATGTCCTGCTCATGGTGTATTGGTTTTAAAAAGTTATAATCCGGCCTTTTCAAGCACCTTTCCGATATACTCCCCCAGCCTTTCAAAGGATTGCCGGTCTGTTACCCTGTTTTCATAAAACCCGACAATAAAAGTGTTTTGATCCGTCATTAAAGGCTGTGTATCCGGCCCGCGGCCAAATCCGAAAACGACCATGCCGTCGTCAGATCCAATCCCTTCAGGACTATTTCCCAGGAAACCAACAATATCGGTATGATCGTCGGGCTCGGCCTGGACCAGGAAAAGAACCCTGTCAAGGGTGTGGGTCCCGAAAAAGACCCACCGCCAGTTCCCGAAGACCGACCGGTTGAAATAAAAATCGGGTATATCGCCGCGGATACCCTCATCGGTGCCCCAGTAGGTATTCGGTATATCCCATGTTCCCCCGACAGGGCCCTCATACAAAAACCAGTAGGGGTGATCCGGGTCGGTTTGTTTCATGGATACAACCGCAAATGAATCGTGGAATGTCCATTCCCAGTGCCATTTTCCATCCAGACTGCGGGTAGAGATCATGCTGGTCCCTTCGATTGAGCTGTCGCACTTTTCAAAACCCGGGTGGCCGGCGCCGCTGTTTTCCGATCCGAAGACAAAATTGGGGATGCCCCGGTACCATCCCGCTGCTGACACCGGGTAATCATGAAAGGGATCCTTCTCAAACCCGATCCAGTCGTTCCCGTCCCTGTCAAAAAGGCTTGACAGTCCGCCTCCCCTGACATCATAGTAATAATCGGCCGCAGGGGTGGTAATTTTAAAATGCGGGCTACCCTGCCATTCCTGCCGGCTGATGGAAACCATATCCCGTTGCGTGCAACTGTCCGGGAACAGGATCAGGAAGGAAAAAAGTAACAGAGCGAAGCTGCGAACTTCGATCATAGTATTTTGTCTTTTACCGGTTAAATGTAATGGAATTTCCCATTCGATCAAAATACTTCGAATAGCAAAGTTTGGCAAGGGACTTCTTTAAAACCGGAGCCAGACTTCACCCCGCAGATCACGTTTTCTAAAGAGGTATAAATGTATACTTATTCTAATCAATTTAAGAATTATACTTGCTTGGATTTATAATATTTTGTGGTTATATTAGCCAAATATTATATTTTTTAGCTATCATAACGGCCAAAAATGATTGACAGCATATATCATCGCTCGGGGGCAGCATCCCGAACAGCATTTAGTAAATAAAAGCAATTTCGAAGAATTTCCTTTGTAGATCCCTATAGACAGTCTATCCGTATTCAATTTTTATGCACTCTTGTTCATTGGCAGTGCAAACTTTTGCTCGCTGGCACTGAATAGTAATGAACACTTCCTATACCAAAGTGATTAATCACCTATTTTTTGCCATCCTATCTCTTTGGAAAAGGTTGGTGTATCAGAATTTTCATAGTATTCAATTATTGCAGTACCCGGGAGTGTAAAGGCAATCTGGACAGTCATCAATGAAGATTGTCGCTGAGATTCCAGTGTAAACCCATCAGGATATTCATTGGTTAATTCCCATCCGAATGGGTGGCCCAGCTGGATGTACGAAGAACCAGTAAATTTAATTTTCAGGGACTTGTTTAATGGGGTTATTGCTGCAATCGTATAAATCGTATCTGAATAAAAGACAGTTTCTGAGGGAATCAATATATTAGGAAACTCATTATGGCTCCCAAGCATAACGATGGCTGTTTCCGGATATGCAAAACTCATATAATTATCACCATGCTTCTCCAGAAATTTTATGATGTATTTTTCAAAATCAGATATAGTGACCGACTGACCTAAACTGGAGTACCTGTTTTTCACGATATTTCTCATATCAATCAGATTTAACTGAGAAATATTATAGAGTAACGTGTCTATCGATTTTTGATCGGAGATTAATCCATCTTCTGCAAAATCGGCCGATAGCCTGGAAAGAAGTTGAGTCAACTCTGGTGTTGAGGTCGATGCCTGGTCAAGGTAATTAAATGACCTTCTCTGCAAAAGAATGGAAAAAGCCAGTAAAACGGCATTATATTCCTCGGCTGCTGAAATATCAAGATTATCAAAATCATTCTCAAATGTTCCTGTCACACCCAAAAATGAAAGCATTTCTGACTTTGCCTGCTCATTGGCCTGTTGAAAATTTAAACCTCCGGCAACAAGTTTTTCGATTCGCCCTTTTATCAAATGCGTTAAAACATTAATATTGATCTGGTCCTTCCCGGCCAGGTCAGTTAATGCCTGCAATGTCAGAGGCGCTCCTGATACCCTGTCATAAACTTCGCTAAAATAATACCCTGTGGCAGTTAAAAGTGCCAGATTCGAAGTCATATCGATATTGCTAAGGCTGAAACTGCCATCATCATCGGTGACTGAAGTTGTGAATGATTGTCCAGTTTGTCCGAGATCGGGTTTTAATTCATGTACGGTGATGGTAGTCCCTTGTATATAAGGGCCTTTTTGTGCTTTACCGGTGAATGAGTGCATCTTTGAGGAATCATCCTTATCACAGGAGATAAAGAATCCCAGCGTTAATAGCAGCAATAGAATGTTAATTTTTTTCATAGCTGTATAGTTTTAAAATTTATGGTGATACTATGATTTTATGTAGCAGGCGATGGGGGCCGTTTTTAATAGCGACAAAATAAAATCCCCTGTTTAAGTCTCCAAGGCTTATGGTATGGTTATACCCTTGCACTTGTAAATGTTTTAAAGCAACTCCCTGGATATTGTAAATAACAATTTCAGTTGCGGGCAACAGGGAAGGATCAATTTCCACATGCAAAACATCACTTGCCGGGTTCGGGTACAGCCTTGCAAAGGATTCTTTTCCGGATTCCGGATTTATCCCTATAATGTTTGTCCCTCCTG
>SLGC01000348.1 GCA_007123885.1 Bacteroidales bacterium
CCGGCAGGCGGGATCTTATAGGGAACTGTGTCAAGAACCGGTTTGTCATCCTTAAAAATTGCAGTTGCCCTGCGGGAGGAGGGAGAGCGGAATATAACAAAAACCGACCCGCAGGGCTGCAGCCGGACAGGCATGCGGACCCTGCCTTCTGACGTCTCATATATAATGCACGCTGATATTTTTCCGGTTTCAGGATCCCAGAATTCGGGTTTCCTGTTATCAACCCTGAAGGTGCAAACCAGCTGTTCCGGTGTGCGCCTCGGATTGGTTACAAGGTAAAAATCTGCATCATCTGCCTTCCGGTGTATGAAATGAGCAGGAGCATCGCCGGAAAGTGATGTATGTTCAAAATCAGGCTTTATATCCAGTTCTTCCAGGATATCTTCAAGTTGAAGTCCCCAGAAGACCTTGCCCCTGCCAAAGGTGCGTGCGGTAACATTCACTCCGTCCAGATCGCCCCAGATCTGGCTTACGATCTCATGAAATTCCGCTTCGTCAGCCAATTCGGTCAGACCGGGAGTACTATCCGGCCTTGCACCCGCCAGTATCATTCCCCCCCTGACAAGTTCATGCAGCCTTCTGGCCATTTCAAGTGTCATACAGGTGCTTTTGGAAAGTACAAACAGCCGGTAGGTCATTCCATCCGGCAGTGAAATAAGTCCCCTGCGGATCGTGACCCTTTCAAGGAAAGATTCGGTATTGATAATATCATAATCATATCCTTCCGGCGGAAACAGCGACAGATCCTCCCTCGCGATATCGGTGTATTTTGGAACCAGATCGCCCGTATGATACAGTATATCAGCAACAAACAATCCCTGCTGAAGCATGTACTGGCACCTGGAAATATATTTTAACCATTCCCCGCCCCTGCTCCACCATGTATTTGTACGGTCAAAATGAGTTCCCCAGTGGCCCATCGTCATACCGGGCACAACATCCGGATGCTGGGGCTGATGGGCAAACCTGTGAAATATGAACCGGTTTACACCTTCGGTGAAATAGTAATCACCCATTGCCTTCATCCCGTAAGGATGTTGCTGCCATCTGCCTGCATGGGGCTCAGCGGTAAAAGCTTCCGCCCCGACAATTTTGCTTCCGTGAACATGAGTGGCAGAGGCTGCAAGCTTAAGCGACCTTCTGTGTTCAATATTATAGGGATATAAAAGATGCAATCCTACCCAGAACTCTCCCATTGGGATACTGACCCTTGAAGCGATCTGGAATTCTTCCATAGGTCCCCTGCAGATCGGTTCAATATAAGATATTATCCCATGCTGCTGACACAGCTCACTGAAATGGCCATAATATTTTTCTCCGATAAGATCGGCGTGGGTGCGTCTGAAATCATGGAGGAACCTGTCGGTTATGCCCGCATTTTCAACATACCTTCCGGTGACCGCAGGCAGCCAGGTGAGGAGGTCATAGCCGCGCCTGTTGAGGAATTCTTCAGGCATTGCCCCTGTCCACGTCTGCATACCCACCTCATAACTGTCGATCAGAAGTCCCACTCCGCCTTTTGAGGTCAGCGGTCCCATCATGGGCAGTAATTTCCGGAACATATTCTCAAAATGGAAATCAAGGGCCCCGGACCGGTATTTGTCAACCTCGAGACCTGAACCGGTAGAAGGGGCAGAACGGTTCCTGGTACCCACCGGGGTATGCCCCATTCTCAGGATTGTCCAGTCGCCCGCAGGAGCATCCCATTTCAGGTTTCCGTTCTGATCCATAAACCCGGTAATATCCAGCACCTCTTCTCTCCTGATATAATGGCCTTCGGGCACTGTTATATCCCGTGAACTTTCAAGAAGCTCTGATAAATGAGACCATGCGTGGGTGAAATTAGATTTTACAGATGCATCACGTACCGGGTGTGCCGATGACAGGGCTATATTGGCAATATTTCTCGGACGGGTCGTTACAACACGCAGAAAACGGACCATTACAGCCGGAAAAGTAATCCTGGCAGCCCTTGCCTTTGAACCGCCTGTTCCCCATGTGCCTGCGCCGATGTCAGAAAGCCTGGTGTAATCTGTACCGTTAAGTGATGTTTCCACAAAGAAGCTGTCGGCATCCTGGCGTTCACTTGCCAATTCCGAACTCTCGACCACCATGGTGCTTATTTCAGCCGGTTCGCTGAATTCCAGCGACAGGAAGGCCTGCCGATCTGAACTCCCGGGAACCAGGTCCACTCCGCCGGTATAGCTGCCCGAAAATACTTCCGGATCTTCAGGGCCCCGGTTTGAAGAAAGCTTTGAGAGCTTTCGTCTCAGTATCTGTTCCCCTTGCAGCGAGGGAAATGCAAGAACAGCTACATCCCGGTAATGATCAAGGTTCGTATATGGTTTGGGAAGATTTACACTTAATGTTTTTCCTCCCTCAACAAATGTTTCCGTCCATGAAAGATGCTGCATTGCCATCTCGGGTGTGACCCAGGGTCCCCCGCTGGAAGACCAGCCGGGGGAATTGTGCATTCCAAATTCAAGTCCCAGTCTGTCAGCCTCATTTATAGTGTATTCGATCAGATCATGCCACTCCCGGCTCAGGTATTCCACCGGTCCCTGGGGAATCCCGATACCAGCTTCAAAAAGCTGGAAACCCCCCAGTCCCGCTTCTTTCATTGATTCCAGGTCCCGGGTTATCCCCTCCCTGGTGATATTGCCGTTCATCCAGTGCCACCAGGTATAGGGACGGGCGGTATCAGGCGGGTCGACAAACAAATTTTCCAGCAATCCATTGTCTTCAGAAGAGAATGCTTTTGTGCAGCTTTTAAAAATGCCCGCGGGTGTGAGTATTATCACTGCCCCCGCTGCACCGGTATTTTTGATGAAAGTCCTTCTTTTCATATTTACAAGCAGGTTTATAAGGGTTTCATAACACTGGCTATAATGAATTATTTATGTCTTCTCAGATACAAATATAAATAAATGCAGCTGACCGGCCAGTTGTTCCCTGCTTATTGAGATTCGGGGTCCAGAATTAATTCACCTGTATTTACAAGTTACTGATACTGCTTTAAAAATAACACCTTTTACAATATTTAATTAATAATTTGTATTTTTACAATATAATAATTCCTGTTTTGAATGATGTCCGGAAAGGAAAAGAATATTCCACAGTATAAGCGCCTTTACGATATTTTGCGGAAACACATAAGCGAAAGAGTTTATGTTGAGGGTGACCTGCTCCCTTCGGAAAATGAGCTTTGCAGCATCTACGGAATGACCCGGCCAACGGTGAGGCAGGCATTATCGGAGCTTGTTCAGGATGGATATATAAGCAAGCAACAGGGCAAGGGAAGTATTGTCAATAAAATTCCTCCTGAAATAGGGATCCTGTCGGTTTCCGGAACCACCTCTGCACTGAAAGACAAAAACCTGAAAACAAGGATCCTGAAAAAACCGGAGATAATTCCATGGCCGGATAACTTCTTTTTTCCGTTGTCTGAACTTGAAGTTGAATCCGGTTGTATATATATGATCAGGCTGAGACTGCTGGATGATAATCCGGTCTTTTATGACATCAACTATATACCTGCCATCAATCTGCCGAGATTTACAGCCAGGAATTTCACCGATAAATCTCTGTTTGAAATACTAAGGAGGGCCTATCATGTGGACATCAAGGGAGGTGAACAGAGGATACGGGCAGTTGAGCCCGACAGTAATATAGGTGCCTGCCTGAAGATCAAACCAGGCCACCCCGTTCTTCATATGGAAAGGAAGATGGTTACAAACCGCCCCGGCCTTAATATCTATTCTTCTATTTACTGCAACACTGCAGAATATTCGATTTACGGAACATTTTAAAAAATGCACCACATTATGAGGCAAGGCTGGAAAACCAAAATCCTTCTACTTGAGGCACCAATGACCCGCCACTCCACTGCAAAAACATACCTCTGTTTTAAAAGACAAATTGAATTACCTGGTATATGGTAATTTCCATGACTTTCCGGGCCAGAAAATATCGCGCTTTACTTTTGAGCTTGCCAGGACCGACAAAAAGGAGCAGTTAAGGCAGGAGAAGAAGCTTCACCTAATAGATATACTTTCAGTGATTTTTTGAATTTGGCTGATTATCTGAAAATTATCACCGATTTCATCAGAGTCCACCCAGGCATCCCTGTGTCCTGCAGAACTTGTAAAATACAAAAAAATATTTTTTCAGGACCTGCAAACAAGTGAAATTTGAAATTTCCCCTGGCGGTGGAAACTTCCAATGTCTTATTATTGAAATCAAATTATTCTAGTGCGGAAAAAACCCTCTAAATTTTCATCTTCTAAAACGCTGATTATTAATGGCAGGTTTTACTGAAAACGGGTGCGGAAAAAACAAATGTTTTTTCCGCAGTTTAATGGTTCTAATTAACTATTTTTTCCTCACTTGACGACAGGAATAGGGCAGGATTTCTTGCACTAAATATTCATGTTACTACGTTGTTTATTTATTTTCATAATTTACAATTTATCTCTTCACCCCGCATTGTTTTTAATGTGTGTTATACAATGTGATTTTTTTGTAATAGAATTCATTAACGAAATTGTGGTATGGATATTCTATCGAAGCAAACAAATAGATTTATTAGCACTCTTTTTTAAGTACTAATGCATATTCCATTTCATCAATACCTCTTTTAACCGGATAAATTTCTTTATCTGCTAATGGTCTAAGACCTGTATTCTTAGCGTAAATTTTTATTTCTCTCGGAGTAAACATCCGCATAGTATAGACTATTTGCTGGTCTTTGCCATTCATTAACGGACTCCCTCCTACCTTAACAAAATATGCAACATATTTACCATGATTACTATTGACTTCGTTGTAATGGTATTGTTTAAGAAACTTATGATCTCTTCCAAGAACATCTATGCAGAGAATGCCTCCATCTACGAGAGTCTGAGATAGATTATTAAAAGCTTGCTGAATCAAATCCTCCGGTAAATGTCCAATAACGCCATACATACAGGTAACTACATTGAATTCAGCCTGAAAAGGTAAATCGGTAATATTTCCCCATGCAACGTTTGAATGTCCCAGAATTCCTTGTGCTTGTGCAACCATTTCTCTTGAGTAGTCGATTGCACAAAGTCTGTCAATTTGGCAAAATTCCTCCAGTTCGTTGGAAAACCTCTTAGTTCTTCTGCCATCTGCACAGCCAGCATCTAAATAAGCAATTGTTTTACCGCTTATTAGTCCTCTCAGTTCTTCAAGAAAGAATCTGTCTATTGAAGTAGTCTGATGTACTTTATCCGGCCTACTTTGGCTTTCTTTGCTATAATTGTCTGCCCTAACATCATATCCAACTTGTAACTGTTGAATATTAGCCATATCAGTAAATGCAACTCTATTTCTTTCGATTATTGTTCGTAATCTGCTAAGTTCTTTATTAATTATTATGCCCATTATAA
>SLGC01000251.1 GCA_007123885.1 Bacteroidales bacterium
AAAGCCTCGAGGACAATCTGAATTTTGGCTTCATCCGTAAATTTTCGTTTTTTGGTTGTCATGATGCAAGGTTAGCTTTTTCATGCCTTGAGAATCAGTTTGAACTTGCAAACAGATTTTTTTCTCCGAACCAGAAGCAAAAACCTGTGAATAAGAGTAGCTTTGAAAGCTGAACCGGAAGAAGGATCCGGGTCAGGATGTGCCAAAACTAATTATGCAAGGTAATAAAAAAATGGAATCCGGCACGAAAAAGCTTGTAATTTTTCTTCTATTATATTTTTCATCCCCGGGCCCGTGATGAGGCTTAAAAAAGACCGTGGAGGAGTCCTTCACGGCTTCGGATGTTCCGGGAGTCTGACCCGGATGCTCGGGGAATTTAATCCGGATGCTCAGGGAATTTGACGGATTATCGGGGAATTTAACCGGATTCTCGGGAAATTTAATCCGGATGCTCAGGGAATTTACTCCGGATGTTCAGGGAGTTTAAACTACAAATTCTTTGCTTCCATAACCAGCTTCTGCAGGGTATCTTTAGCATTTCCAAAGAGCATCCTGGTATGATCCTGGTAGAACAGATGATTTTCAATGGCTGCATATCCCTTGCCCATCCCACGCTTTAGCACTATTACATTTTTGGCCTCATGGGCCTTGATGATCGGCATGCCGTAAATAGGACTTGAAGGGTCATCTATGGCCGCAGGATTTACCACATCGTTGGCTCCGATGACAAGTACAACATCTACATTTGGCATATCAGGATTTATTTCATCCATCTCAACCAGCTTATCGTATGAGACTTCCGCCTCTGCCAGCAATACATTCATATGTCCGGGCATCCTGCCGGCCACGGGATGGATGGCATATTTTACATCAACTCCTTTTTCCTCCAGCAACTCCTCAAGCTCGCTGCAGATATGCTGTGCATGTGCGACTGCAAGGCCGTAACCCGGTATTATGACCACCTTTTTGCTGTAGCTGATCAATATAGCAGCATCACTTGCATTTACTTCCTTTATGGTGCCTGCTTCACGGTCAGCGCCTGCTTTCTGACCACCAAATGATCCTATAAGCACGTTGAATAATGAGCGGTTCATGGCACGGCACATCAGTAATGTCAGGATAGTCCCTGCAGCACCAACGAATATACCGCCAAGGATCATTGCCTGGTTATTGTAAATA
This sequence comes from Bacteroidales bacterium, assembly GCA_007123885.1. GTDB lineage: Bacteria > Bacteroidota > Bacteroidia > Bacteroidales > PUMT01 > PXAP01. The sequence continues at coordinate 1,180 of SLGC01000251.1, forward strand.
AATCCTGCCATGGCCGCTGCAATACCGGTAAATGAATTCAGCAGGGATATTACAACGGGCATGTCTGCCCCGCCTATAGGCATGACGATGGTATAACCATGCAAAAGGCTTACTGCCAGAAGTGCATATATAAGATAAGGCATAATTTCCGGCGAAGCCATCCCCGTGGAAACAAACACAACCATGAAAATTATCACAGCCAGCATCAGTATGTTCAGATAGGTCATAAAGGGTGAAAAAATATCCCCTACCTTTCCGTCAAGTTTTCCATATGCAATAAGGCTGCCGCTGAATGCAATACTTCCTATAACCAGGCCTATCATGGTCACAAGTGTTGATTCATTCCCGGGGTTGGAAAATTCCATGAGTGCCACCAGGGCAGAAGCCCCTCCACCGGTTGCATTGAAAAATGAGACAAGCTGTGGCATGGCTGTCATTTTTACCTTGCGGGCGATAATAGCTCCCGCTGCACCGGCAAAGGCAATGGTTATAAGGATAACCAGGGCATTTAGCAATGGGATGCCTGCTCCGGCACCATCACGGTAGAGCAACAATGTTGCGGCAATTGCCAGCAGCATTCCGGCGGCTGCCCAGAGATTACCCTTCCGGGCAGTGTCAGGATGACTCAAAAACCTGAGTCCGACCACAAAAAACAATGCAGCAAGCATATAGCTGAATTCCAGCACTACAACTTCAGTAGAGGGTAAAATAAGAATTGGCAACATAAGTGAGGATTATTATCGCTATTTTGTCTTCTTTTTTCTCTTTTTGAACATTTCCAGCATCCTGTCAGTAACTACAAATCCTCCTGCCACATTTAAAGTCCCCATCAAAACTGCCAGGATACCCAGTATCCATTCAAGGGCACTGTCGGCATATCCGGTCAGGATAATCCCCCCGACAATTATTACACCGCTGATGGCATTGGCTCCCGACATAAGCGGAGTGTGCAGAACTGAGGGCACATTCGATATTACTTCAATTCCCAGAAAGACGGATAAAAGTATTATTAGGATAATCTCCCTGTTCTCCCAGAAAAAACTTAATGCCTGTTCCATTTATCAAGGATTTATTTTTTTAATTGCCTCTTTGACTTTCAGATGCAAGATTTCTTTATTATGGGTAATACAACTTCCCTGTATTATATCATCTTCAAAATTCAGATTCAGTTCTCCTTCTTTATTAATAAACAGTTCTAGAAAATTCATCACGTTTTTCCCGAACATTCTACTGGAATCGACCGGCATTTCCGAAGGGAAATTTGAATTTCCTACGATGGTGACCTGTTTATGTGCAACTATTTCATTGTTTCTTGTAAGTTCACAGTTTCCGCCTGTTGATGCGGCGATATCTATCACTACCGACCCGGTTTTCATATTTTCAACAGTATCCCTGAGCAGGATCAGGGGAGCTTTTCTACCCGGTATCTGTGCCGTACATATAATAATATCTGATTTGATGGCGTGTTCATGCACCACCTGGCGCTGCTTTTTCTTGAATTCTTCCGATTGTTCTATCGCATATCCTTTGGCCGCTATATCCTCCTGCGCACCTTCCACTTCAACGAAGCCGGCACCAAGGCTTTGAACCTCCTCTTTAACGGCCGATCTTACATCAAATGCTTCAACTACTGCTCCAAGTCTGCGTGCTGTGGCTATTGCCTGCAATCCGGCAACCCCGGCGCCCAATATGAGGACTTTGGCCGGCCTTATTGTTCCTGCCGCTGTCATAAGCATTGGCAAAAACCCGGTGAATCTTCCCGCTGCATCCAGAACGGCTTTATAGCCCGCCACCGTTGCCTGCGATGAAAGTACGTCCATTTTTTGTGCACGGGTGGATCTTGGAATTACATCAAGGCTGAATGAGGTTAAGGCCCTTTCCTGGAGTCTATTTACCAGTTCAGGATCCATGAAGGGATTTAATACACCTATAAGTATCCGGCCGGGCTTCATTTTTTCAATATCTGCTTTTTCGGGAGCATGAATGGTCACAAGTATATCGGATCTCAAAATGACCTCTTCCCTTGAAAGGATATCGGCGCCTGCTTCTCTATAATCATTATCCCCGGCCAGGGAATTTATGCCGGCGCCATATTCAACCAGAATTTTGATTTTTGATTTGATAATTGAAGAAACTGTTTCAGGCAGCATTGCTACCCGGTTTTCTCCCTGTGGCTCTTTCAGTATACCGACGATCATTGGCGCAAATCAGGTTTTATCATGTTATTATTGCAATTGTTTTTCAGACCATTCTTGCTGTTCCGGAAGGATCATCCTGAAATAATATTGATTCCGGCAATACAACCTCGAAGTTCAGGACCCATAAGCTGCATTATAAAAAGCTCAAGGGAAATCAGAATCCAGACCGTACATTCCCTTAACACTGGAAATAGTGATTTGTTTAAATTTTATCTTAAAATTTAAGACATGCTGGAAAATCAATCCTCTGGCGGCCTGCCTAAAGTTGCCATCATACCCCCGTCGACATATAAAATGTGCCCGTTTACATAATCAGAGGCAGCTGAAGCCAGGAAAATTACCGCGCCCTGTAACTCGGCCGGCTGGCCCCACCGGGCAGCAGGGGTACGTCTGATAATAAAATCATTGAAGCTTTTTACCGATTGCAGGGGGGCTGTTTGAGAAGTTGAAAAATAGCCCGGGCCAATTCCATTTGCCTGGATATTGAATCTGGCCCATTCGGTAGCCATGCTGCGTGTAAGCATTTTAAGGCCGCCTTTTGCTGAAGCATAGGCTGAAATTGTATCCCGGCCAAGCTCGCTCTGCATTGAGCAGATATTAATGACCTTGCCCCCGGATTGTCGTGTGATCATATTTTTGGCGACCCTTCGGCTGACAATGAAGGCTCCGGTAAGATCGACATCTACAATTTTCCTGAAATCATCGACCTCCATATCAACTATGGGTAGCCGTTTTGTAATTGCAGCATTATTGACAAGGATATCTATTGGTGCAACCTCATTTTCAATTAATTCCACGTGCCGCTCCACCTGTTCTGCATCGGTAACATCAAAAACATAACCGTGTGCCGTGATATTTTGCTCTTCATATTTCCTTAACGCCTGTTCGATTCTCTCGCGCGACCGGCCATTGAAGGCGATCGTTGCACCCGCTGCGGCAAGCCCTGCAGCCATAGCCATTCCAAGTCCATGGGTGGCGCCGGTAACCAGGGCGGTCTTTCCGCTAAGATCAAATAATTTTAACATGCTTATTTATTTTAAATTAATAGTGTCCGCGCAAATGACCGGTTAAGAATTTCACCTCAACCTTCATATTCATATTTATCTGAAATTTCATTAAAATTTGTTAATTTAAGTCTTAACGCAATTTTTCAAACAGATCGAAACAGTAATGACCGAATAATCAGATATTTGACAGGTAGTTATATTTCAATAAAGTGAACAGGAATATTAGTGAGTGGCCCGGTTAATTAAGTTTTTTTCTGAACTTAATATTAATCAATTTTCCCGAAATAACCGTTATCCGCGCTTTCCGGTCCCGGCTTTAAAGCCAGATATGCATATATACAGGAAAGTGCATAATAAGATGTCCGGGATTAGGTATACCGGCAAAATTTTGGTAACTTTATTAAAGATGTTAAAATCATAAATAAAAAGAAGGTGATGGTGAGAAAAATCTTGAAGTATTTGAGTATTGCGGCGTTGATGCTGGCAATGGTAGCCTGTGACAGGGACGACGATGATGATGTTCCGGATATGGAACCTGGTACGTTTGAAGCTGCAATTTCAGGTGATGTGGAATCCACATTGGAGGGTAGTGCGATTTTTACAGAATATGTACATGAAATGACAGGCGAATATTTTTTTACCCTGGGCATGAGTGCTGCCGTTGAGGAAAATGTGAGTATCTGGTTTGTCAGGAGCGGTCAGTTCCCGGGTGATGGATCTTATACAATTCAGCCGTTTGATCTTGATGAAATGGATGAGGAACTCTGGTTTTTTGAGGTCGACCAATTCATCAATTTCAATATCCGTGAGGTAAATCAGCAATCGGAACTTTATTTTGCAGAGTCCGGTACAATTACCATGGAACTGGTTGATGACGATACGGCAATTGCCGGTGATTTTGAATTTGCCGCAACAGGTTCAGTCATGGGACAGGAGGGTGAGGTAACACCGGTAGAGGTTCAGTTCAGTGGAAGCTTTTATGCCGTGTTTGGTACTGTTCAGTTTCC
>SLGC01000009.1 GCA_007123885.1 Bacteroidales bacterium
GGAAGTCAAAAAAATCCGACAAAAAAATCCGACAAAAAAATCTTCTTCGCCCCCGGTATAGCCTTTTAGCACATTAGCTACCGGGAACAGCTGAAAAGGATTCAACAACCCGGTATACCGGCCCGTCGGGATTTAATTCGCTGTTATAGAGGTTGAAGTGACTAACGCGGAAACTGGTAATATACGGATTCATCTGCCCGGTTAATTCCTTCAATAACTTTTTGTTTTCGGGCGAAAGCCATTTGATTCTTGCAATTGTAATATGGGCCTTTAATTCTTCACCCACATCGTAAATGCCGGCTAATTTCCTGTGGAGATCCGATAATTCATCCGTTTTATTGATCTCAATCCAGATAAGCCGGGGCCTTCTCACGGGAAACACCTCGACAGACGTTGTAGACAAATCAAATGGCCTGAATGATACCTCCCTTATACTATCAATTTGGGTATCCGATCCTTTGTCGCCGATAAACACCAGGGTGAGATGCAGGTTTTCGGTTTTCACAGGCTTGATGCCCTTAATTCCCCGAAAGGGATCGATAATGTTTTCAATATCCTGTTTGACTTCTTCGGGAAGGGGTATGGCAATAAATTGTCTCATACGCTATCTGATTCAGGTACAATGATGATCATGGATGAGGGTTCGGTAATTCATGGTAATCCTTTCGGATCCCTCTGCAAACATTGTCCGGCTATGATCCTGCACGACGGGGCTTCCCAATTAATGGCGGATATCAAAGCCACTGGAATTTTGTACAGGAATCACCTCGGTTTCAAGGTTCTCAACCCTGGCAATCCTTGAGCCATCCCGCAACCATAGAACAAAATCATTCAATGCTTTTTCTCCTGCTTCAGCTTCAACATATACAGAGCCATCAGGCATGTTCTTTACAAAGCCCCTGACTCCCAGTTGCCTTGCCTTAAACTGTACATCATGCCGGAAACCAATGCCCTGAACTCTTCCATAAACTTTTATACTGATTCTTTGCATAAAGAGATGTTTTTACAAAAAAATTTATTATCTTTTTAAAAGCAAACCACATCTTATTGATGTTCGATGTTCTGAACATTTTTAAAATGATTTTGTTTTAAAGGGAAAACCCAAAACCCTGCAAAAATGAAAAAAATAATACTTATTTCAGGGGTAATATTTGTTGCAGGCATCCTCTATGCCCAGAATTACAGGACTTTCCATGATTTCGAGGTATATGATATATATGAAGATGTTTTTGATCTTGCCCGGCTGGAAGGTAAAAAGGTGCTTGTTGTGAATACTGCCTCCAAATGCGGATTGACACCACAATACGAGGAACTTCAGTCACTTTACGAGGAATATGGCGGCGATAATTTTACCATAATAGGGTTTCCCGCCAATAATTTCAATGAGCAGGAACCTGGTACAAACGAGGAGATCGCACAGTTTTGCCAAATAAATTATGGTGTTTCCTTTCCGATGATGTCTAAAATATCGGTAAGGGGAGAGGATATTCATCCCCTGTACAGGTGGCTGACCAGTAAAGCCGAGAATGGGAAACTGGATACCGAGGTAAGCTGGAATTTTCAGAAATTCATGATTGATGAGAATGGGAAGCTTGTCGGTTTTGTCCCTCCGCGTGAAAACCCCCGTTCGGAAAAAATAATCGGCTGGATCAACGGAAGCTGATGCAAGGGCTGCCGTCCTTAGCTAAGTTTAAAAAATCCACGTCCTTCTATGTTGCATTCCAAATTTTCCGAGAAGTTATTCCCGGCATCGGTTTTGCTTTCAGGCAAGCATTCCATCTTTTCAGCAGGTGGTAGTTGGACCGGAATTTTACCCTCTGGGCAGCAGCCTGCAATTCATTAGCAGCTTTCCTTCAAATCCGGCTCTGCAACCTGTCAGCATCGGCAACCTTCATTCCGGGTTACCGGTATCCCAAGTCTCCCGGGCATCTGTAACAGGCCGGTCGGTAATATGAAATTGTTACTGATGCATTATTTTTCCTGTAACCTGAGGATTTATCCCGATTTACTATCAGAAACGGTCAGAACACCTGCATCATGTATCATCTTTTTTATAAGGCGAAAAAATGCAGGGTTAGATTATTGCTGAGTTTCAGCAATAAAAAAGAAAACTTCAAAAAATGCAAATTATCATTCTCATTTACTATTGAAATTCCTTAAACAATAGATAATTTTGCATTTTATTATCACAATTCACTTTTTATTAATGGACGCCTCTTTTTGGGATTCAAATCTTTTCAGCTATCTTATACTTCCTTTGCTCATTTTTCTTGCACGTGTATGTGATGTCAGCCTGGGAACAGTCAGGATCATACTTGTTGCAAAAGGGAGAAAATATATAGCTCCAGTACTAGGATTTTTTGAAGTCCTCATCTGGATAGTAGCTATTTCCCGAATAATGCAAAATCTGGATAACTATATTTACTATATTGCATATGCCGGTGGATTTGCAACAGGAAATTATGTTGGAATGCTCATTGAAGAAAAGATAGCTCTTGGGGTAATGGTAGTGCGTATAATTACCCAGAAACCGGCAGATAAACTGATCGGAAAGCTCAACGCCATGGGATACGGAATAACCAGTGTCGACGCAAAAGGCAGCAGGGGAGATGTAAACATTGTTTATACCATTATACACAGAAAGGAGATGGCTAATGTAATTGAAATAATAAAGCAGTACAATCCTATGGCTTTTTATTCCATCGAGGATATAAGATATGTTAATGAGGTAACTTTCCCCACAAGTCGTGCATTACTGGGTAAAAGCCCAAATGGTAACATATTCAGGTGGTGGAGGAAGGGAAAATAACTTTTTTAACAAAATATATCTATGCAATTAAAAAAATTTCTCAGCTCAGATTTAAAACTTGGTATAATGGCCGGCGGACAGCTGGGCAAGATGTTGATCCAGGAAGCAAGTAAATGGGATATTAAAACATATGTGCTTGACCCCGATGAGCACTGCCCTGCAGGAGGTATTGCTTCTGTTTATGTGAAGGGAAGTTTCAAGGATTTCAATGATGTTTATAATTTCGGGAAGCAGGTGGATTTACTTACCTATGAGATTGAGAGCATTAATATAGCTGCCCTGCATAAGCTCAAACAGGAAGGTCTTGAAATAATTCCTGATCCTTCTGTATTGGAAATGATACAGGACAAAGGTCTGCAAAAGGAATTTTACCGTGATAACGGTATACCTGCAGCATCCTTCAGGCTTTATAACTCAAAAAATGATATACTAGATGCAATTGTTGTCAATGAAATTCAATTTCCTTTCATTCAGAAGCTACGCAAGGGAGGCTACGATGGCAGGGGAGTGGCTGTAATTAACGATGAGTACGATATTAAATCACTTCTTGAAGGTGCTTCTGTTGTGGAACAAAAAGTTGAAATTGAAAAGGAAATTGCTGTTATTGCTGCACGAAATGAAAAAGGGGATATACGCTGTTTCCCAACCGTTGAGATGGTATTTGACAGCAGTGCCAATCTGGTGGAAAAACTGGTTTGCCCTTCCGGGATTCCTGAAGATCTTTCGGATAAAGCCAAAAATATAGCAGCAAAAGTGATTGACAAATTAAATATGTCTGGTGTTCTTGCAATCGAATTTTTTATTGACAAACAAGGCAGCATCCTGGTCAACGAAATGGCTCCGCGCCCACACAACAGTGGCCACCATACCATTGAAAGTGTGATGACCTCCCAGTTTGAGCAGCATTTAAGAGCTATACTGAACCTGCCACTTGGCAGCACAATGTTAAAGATGCCTTCGGTTATGGTTAACCTCCTGGGGGAAAAAGGTTATGAGGGTCCGGTCAGATATCAGGGACTGGATGAGACCCTGGCTATAGAGGGTGTGAATGTTCACCTTTACGGGAAAAAAATTACCAGACCGTACAGAAAAATGGGACATGTGACAATTATTGCAAAATCAGCAGATGACGCTGCTGCAAAAGCCGGAATAGTTAAAAATACCATAAAGGTAAAATCATGGAAGGAAAACTCGTAAGTATTGTAATGGGTTCTGATTCAGATCTTCCCATAATGGAGCAGGCTGCTGAAATGCTCAGGCAGTTCAATATCAGTTATGAAATAGATATTGTTTCCGCACACAGAACACCTGACAAAATGTTTCAATTTGCGTCACAGGCTCATAAGCGCGGTATACAGGTTATCATTGCAGGAGCCGGAGGTGCTGCTCATCTGCCCGGCATGATAGCCTCAATTTCGCCTCTTCCCGTAATCGGGGTGCCGGTAAAATCCTCAAACTCGATTGACGGATGGGATTCGGTGCTTTCAATTCTGCAGATGCCGGGAGGAGTCCCTGTGGCCACTGTTGCCCTGAATGGAGCCAAAAACGCCGGTATACTTGCGGCACAGATATTATCGGTTTCCAATGAAGATATTAGAAAAAAGATAGTACAGTATAAGGATAAGCTACGCGACGATGTAATTGGGAAATCTTCAAAAATAAACCGGGATATCTGATATCCGCCTTTTGATATATTGCCTTGTTATCTGCATTCTGTTTATCATTGTCGTTCAATACAACGACTCTCCTGGTGTAAATAATAAACTCCATTGACACGCCGGGATCTGTTCCAGGATAGTTCATTAAACGACTTTTTAAGGCGGCCGTTAATCCAACGGGAAAGCATAGCTGCTTATCATTCCGAACAATCCGGATACAACTCAGGAATAGATCATTTTTACAATCCTTTCAAGTTCTAAGCCATCATCCTTGCTAAAATTGGAATAGATGGTGCTGTCAATATCCAGAACTGCCACTATTTCATTATCCTCATTAGTTACAGGTACGACGATCTCTGATTTTGAACGAGAATCACAGGCAATATGTTCAGGGAATTTATCAACATCCGGCACTACAATGGTCTGTTTCTTTTCGACAGCAGCCCAGCATACACCCTTTCCTTTTTTCAGTTCCTGGCAGGCCACAGGTCCCTGATACGGACCAACAATAAGTTTGTCATCATGCAGAAAATAGAAGCCGGTCCAGAAAAATCCATCCATCTTGTGATGAAGCAGTGCCACGATTGTTGACATCCTTGCCAGACGATTATTAGTTTTCGGCAATAAGTCGGATAATTGACCGATGATCCGATTGTACCTTTTTATCTTTTTTTCCGGTTCCATTCTCATTATTTTTGTTTTTCTCCAAAGATGCCGAATGGATCAACAAAAGTTTTTACTACTTTTTTGCTCTTTTTTGGATCGCTCGGGGTCATTGTCATAACAGGTATGTCAGAACGGTTTATTATTTCATGCGCAAATTTACCGATATAATGATCACGCCAGTTTGACTCCTGATGGGTCATGATCATGATAAGATCTGCATCTATATCCAGTGA
>SLGC01000452.1 GCA_007123885.1 Bacteroidales bacterium
ATCCCTGTGGGTCAGCACTTCAGGCCCCCAGTTTATATTATTTTCCGGATTTAGCGGGTGAACCGGAAACCGGGTGCTCCCCAGGTCAAACCAGTCCCACAGTGTAACCTGGACAATAATGTCACGCCGGCTTGTTTCACGCAGAAAATTATCCAGCCGGTTCCAGTATTCATCGTTCCATAACGCAAGATCATACAGCCCCTGATCATTTCTTTCATGGGCAAATACATTGTAATCGTTCCGGTCGGACATAGTATTGCGAACATAATTTCCGCCAAGGGAATGCAGCAGGTCCAGGTGGTCGATTAATTTTTGACCTGTCCATTGCCAGAGATTGTCATCATCAGACCCTCCCCTGAGAACAACAGGCTTACCATTGTATTCCCAGTACCAGGGATTTTTGCCGTATGGTCTTATAGCCCCGGGATCTGGATCGGGAGATAAGGTAAACAGGCTGTTATCCATATTCCCGGATATTGTAAATCCGGGTACAAGGAAGAAAAAATAAAAGACAAATGTCATTATAATAGCATTAGAACAGGTAACTTCACAACCCACACGTATTTTACTATCCATAACCGGTAATTTTAATTGATCATTCAACATCACAAGTTTCCAGTTAAATAATATTTTCAAACTTCAAATCGGTATTCATCTGTATATCAAGATCACTATTCTGATAATTCAAGCTAAAATACAAATTTTCAAATGAAGTCGGCACGCAACCAAGAACACTTGAATAATATGATATATAATAATCCTTTTTACCCTTAATAACCGGCGTCATAGTGGATTATTTCCTGGAAATGTATTTGACAGTAAGAAAATTAAGGACCATAAGTACCGAAAAAAACAGTGCGATACGCCCAATGTAATCACCGGTGCATGAATAAAATGTAAGTTCGCGGTTCACCGAGGGGCGTACAGGCAAAAAATCCGTTTCCCACGGATCAAGGCTGGCAGCGATATCGCCTTTCCTGGTAATATGGCAGGAAATCCCGGTGTTGGCTGCCCTTACAATGTCGCGGCGTGTCTCTATGGCCCTGATACGGGAAAGTCTGAGATGCTGCCTGTATGCACCGGTGTTTTTAAACCACCCGTCATTGGTTATTACAAGGATTATTTCAGCACCCTTCCGTGTCATCCTTGCAGCATACTCACCGTATGATGATTCAAAACAGATCAGTGTACCCAAAACCAGCGAATCAGCGACAGATGAACTGAAAACCCCGGGGCCGGGTCCGGGTTTAAGACTGCCTGACACCCCTCCCATATTTAGCGACAGTCCGCCGAGAAAGCCAAAAACCTTCTCGAATGGAACCTGTTCGACACCATTAGCCAGATAGTATTTATGATAAGCCCACTGGTAAGTTCCTGATGTAAAAAACAGGGCTGAATTCTGAACCTCAAAAGCTCTTCCGGCTTCATCGGTCCTGACGGTAAATGAATTATTGCCGGAAAATGTTGCAGGACTGAAAGTGGTAGCACCCAGAACCAGTCCTGCACCGGGAAACTGTTCCATGAATTCTTTGATCCGTTGTATAAATTCATCATCCGCATCAGCTATTTGGATGCTGTCGACAGAAGTCTCCGGAGTTACTATATAATCGACCCGTTCATCCATACCCTGTGCGGCGAGTTTTAAGATCATATCGAGCCTCCCGGAATTTGACAATGAAAATTTATCGCCATAAGGATCCAAAGCGGATTGAACAATAAGAAAATTTGCCTTACCACCATCTTCATCCATTGAATCATATATTTTAATGGAAGCAGTCACAGGAATTAAAACCACCATTATTGTCAGCAGTAACCGGTAAAGAAAGAGTCTGTTAATTCCATGTATTATATAGTGACGTATACCCGCAAAAAACAGCACATTTACTAGCATCACCCATATTCCTCCTCCCTGCATTCCGGTATATTCATACCATTGAACGATCCTGATATCCCCGGCCAGTCCGTTACCCAGGCTGAGCCAGGGCCATGAAAGGTCCCCTTTATGATGGAGATACTCAAAGGCAGCCCATAATAGAACAAGTATTACCGGATTTGCACCTGTACCTCTTTTAATGGCTCCATAAAGTAAAAAGACCAGTGACATCAGAAGTGAATTCAATATGATCACAGTCATACCACCAGGTATATTGATCCTTGCAATCCACCAGGTGGCAAAAAAATTCCAGGTAAAAAAGAAGATAAAGGAAAAGTTGAATAATTCAGAAAAGTCTGCATTATTTCCGGCGGTATCATCTTCTATAATAAGCAGGGGCACAAAACAGACCGGCAGAAGGAACCAGAGGCCCGTCCACCATGGAATGGCAGCCAGTATTCCGCCTGAGACTGCCAGCAACAACCTTTTTTTGTTATTCATTATCACACTGTATGATCGTTTTATGGCCGCTCTATTTTACCGGCCTTACATTCCTGTTGACCAGATAAACTCCGGCAAGAATAACAATTGCCCAGAGAACCTGTATCAGGATCAGGTTTTCACCATCAAGAAGTCCCCAGAACACCGCAAAAACAGGTATAATATATGTAACCGAAGCAGCAAAAAGTGTTGTTGTAAACTTGATCAGGATATTCATGAAAATAATGGCAATAAAGCTGGAAAAAAAAGCAAGTCCTGCAACAGCAAGTAAATTTGGATACATATCATTGGAAGACAGGGCCATGGAATAGTCGCTGAAAAGAAGGTAGATCCCGGCAAAAGGTCCGGGAAATAAGAACCCCAGAGAGGCTATTGCCACGCCATCAAGTTCCTTAAGGCGAAATTTGATTTCATTCACGTTAATGCCGTAGCATATCGTTGCAATAACAATAAATAAAGCGTACCAGTTATTGGCATTCCCGCTTTCAGAGCTGTTTGCAGACATAACCAGGCCCATTGCACCGGCCATTCCTATTATCAAACCGGTAATACTTGTCCAGCTTACTTTGTTTGAATAGAGCATGATCCCGATAAGGAGGGTAAAAATCGGAGTCAGTGAATTGAGAATGCCCGCCAGGGAGCTGTCTATTTCTGTCTGGGCCGTGGCAAAAAGCAATGCAGGTATCGAAATGCCAACAAAACCTACTATAAGCAGGGACCTGATATTTGATCTGCTTATCTTTTTAAAATTCACGTAGATGAGCGGCAGGAAAAGGATAAAAGAGAAAAAGATCCTCATCGCCCCCACCTGAATATTGGTGAATGACTGCAGACCTTTCTTCATTAAAATAAAAGATGCACCCCATATAAAAGCCAGGAAAATCAGCACTATCCATTGCCAGGCCCTGTTTCGCAAATCAACCTTCATCACCTTTCAATAAATCTGCAAAGATAGTTATTTAATACTGCGCATAAAAGCTCATATCCGACAAGCAACCGGCAAGCAACAGGTTAAAGGCTGGATAACAAGATCAAGTGAAGGTATACCACCGGTTGCGCCGATGCGGTTCGCCTTCCCCGGGGCAGTAAATTCCATGCAGGACACACCGCCAGCACAAAACAGCGGGTCTGCTTAAGCAGACTCGCTGTTTTCATATAATTTACCTTGTTAATTTCTTTCTTGCTTCAAAAATTAAGCAGGAGCAGTTCCGGGTGTGGGTGGCACAGCAGGTAAATTGACAGTTGTCATTTCATATTGGTTCGGACCAAGCTTCATACTTGATTCCATAATTTCTTCCCACGTAACTTCCCTTCCGGTATAGGCAGATACCCGTCCCATAATTGCATTCATACATGCCACTGATATATTCTGGGTTTCATTTATATAGTTCCCTGTACGAATGGCAGTTACGAGATTTATTATCTCCTGGTCATAGGGGCTTACGGCCACCCTGTTCATTCGTTCTCCATCATCATCCAGCGGGTATTCGTATTCCCAGACCAGGTTACCTTCATTGTCCCATACCCTGTTCTGGCAGTTGGTGTAACCTTTGGTACCGAACACAATTTCCGAGACATTATTGGTACATCCGTCAATTTGCCTGCACATAGAGTGAAAGTGCCTGTTGTCGTCGAATGCAAAATCGACACTGAAAAAGTCATACTGGTCGCCTGTTATTCTTCTGTGTCTTCCACCAAATCCAAGAGCCTTTACAGGATACTTTTCAAAGAACCAGTTGATCACATCGATATTATGAACATGCTGCTCAACTATGTGATCGCCCGACAACCATGTCCAGTTGACCCAGTCACGAAGCATTGCTTCCATATCAGACCAGCCCGGTTCCCTGTTTACATGCCAGAGCTTTGACTGGTTCCAGTAGCAATTTCCGGATACCAGGTCCCCGATCATTCCATTTTTAACCTGCTCAAAAGTTTTAACATAATCTCTCTGGTGCCTTCTTTGTGTTCCAACTACAACATTCAGTCCTGCCGATTCGGCCATCTTTCCTGCTGCCATGACGTCTCTTATTCCAACAGGGTCGACCCCTACCGGTTTTTCGGCAAAAATATGTCTCCGTCTTTGAACGGCATATTCAAAGCTGCCGGGACGGAAATGAGGAGGTTCGCATAAAAGTACAACATCCACATCCGAATCAATTACGTGCCTGTAGGCATCAAATCCTGTAAAGCAGCTTTCATCGGGAACTTCCACATTGAGTCTTTCCCGAAGCTGGTTCCTGCATCTGTCAAGCCGGTGCTGAAAAACATCTCCAAGCGCAACTATCTGAAGATTGGGCCCTGCATTAAGAAAATTGGTTGCTGCACCAGTACCGCGACCTCCGCAACCAACTACTCCGGCTTTTATTACCGGTCCGTCGGGAGCCTGATCCTCAAAAACAGGGGCAGTATATTGTGGCCTTCTGTTGCAGGAGGATACTACCGCTCCTATTCCAAGTGCTCCTAAAGCACCGACAGCAGCAGCATCTCCTATGAATTTACGTCGACTTAAAGATTTCGATTTTTGAGGCATAATTTCTAAGTTTATTTTAAATTATTTTAATCTATATTTTTTTACCCTAATTTTCATTCTCCGGTTCCCATTCACATACCACTCTGAAGCCTACCTCCCTTGTATCGGTAAACCACCAAATACTTTTAGGAATTTGCGGATCAGTCATCTGCCACTGTGCATGCCTTGTATGACTCCTGCGGGCAACCCTTACCTCGCTCGCATCGGAACTGAACGAGCCTCCTCGGATAACATGTTCTGTACCGGATGCTGGTCCTTCAGGATTAGCAACAACTCCTGCCGGATATGATTCATAAGTATCGGGGGCGTACCAGTCGGAACAGAATTCATATACGTTTCCAAGCATATGTTCAAGTCCCCAGGGGTTCGGCCTGACCGAACCCGGTAACTGTGTGCGCGCCTCACTGTTTTCATTGTAAATAACGTAGCTGTTAATGACTGTAGTATCAACTCCGA
>SLGC01000400.1 GCA_007123885.1 Bacteroidales bacterium
CATTATGGTTTTTGCAACAGGACTATATGGCCACTGTTCCATTATTTTATGCAGTACAGTGAATTGAATCCCGAATTCTGGGAGTACTACCGGAAAGTTAACAGGAAGTTTGCATTCAAGGTTCTGGAATATGCCGAAAAGGGCGACAACATCTGGGTGCATGATTTCCACCTGATGCTGGTACCCAAAATGATCAGGGATGCCAACCCCGATCTTTCAATCGGCTTTTTCATGCACATCCCCTTCCCCTCATTTGAGGTTTTCAGGATACTGCCCTGGCGAAATGAAATTGTCGAAGGAATACTCGGTTCTGATCTTGTAGGATTTCACAGTTTTGACTATGAAAGACATTTCATGAGCTCCGCAAGGCGCCTGCTGGGTTATGAGAGTATCCTCAACACCATCAAGTACGATGAGAGAGTAGTTAAGGTAGATAATTTCCCGATGGGGATAAATTATGAGAGAGTGCGAAATGAGGCAATAGCCTGCCAGTCAGATCCTGATTGTAAAATAGCCAAAGGATTCAGCCGGTTTTTAACTCCTGATGGCCATAAGCGAAACAATTTCAAATTAATGCTGTCGGTCGACAGGCTTGATTATTCAAAAGGTATTCCGGTAAGACTGGAAGCATATGAAACCTTCCTCAGGGATAATCCAGAATTTCATGAAAAGATAAGTCTGGCACTTTTTGTTATACCTTCCAGGGAAATAGTATCAGAATACCAGGAACAACGCAAAATGGTAGATGAGCTTGCAGGGAGAATAAACGGTGAATTCGGGACAATCAACTGGATGCCTGTGCTCTATTTTTACCGCCCGGTTAGCCGTGAAGAGTTGATCGAGCTGTATACACTTGCCGACATAGCTCTTGTAACTCCGCTTCGCGATGGCATGAACATTGTATCCAAAGAATACATTGCATCACGCACCGACAGCACAGGAGTTCTGATCCTGAGCGAAATGGCCGGAGCATCAAAGGAGATGAATGAAGCAGTCCTGGTAAATCCCTACAATAAGGCAGAACTGGTTGACGCAATAAAAAAAGCCCTCTCCATGCCGGCTGAAGAGCAGAAGAGTAAAAACAGGATCATCCAGAAGCGACTTCAGATCTATAATGAAGAAAAATGGACCAGGGATATAATAAACAGCCTTAAGAATGTCAAAAAACTTCAGGAGATCAATCTGACCCGGAAAATTTCTCAGGATATTATTAAAGATTTTACCACAACATACAGGGAGGCGCCAAAAAGAATTATCTTTCTGGATTATGACGGTACGCTGACCGGTTTTCATAATGACCCTCAAAAGGCAAGTCCTGACGGGGAACTCTACGAAATTTTAAGATCATTGACCGAAGATGAAAAGAACCACGTGGTTATAATCAGCGGAAGGGACAAGGAAACTCTCGGAAAATGGTTCAGTGACTTCAGAAATATAACCTTTATAGCGGAACACGGGGTATGGCTCAGGGAACACGGAGGCGACTGGTTCATGCCGGAACAGGCCGATAAGGAATGGATGGAAGCAATCCGCCCCACCATCAATTTCTATGTTGACCGGACACCCAGGTCATTACTTGAGGAAAAGAACTATTCACTCGTATGGCATTACCGGCATGCCGATCCGGATCTCGGAGAGATCAGGGCCCGGGAGCTTAAGGATGAATTGCGCGAACTTGTATCAAATCTAAATCTTGAGATAATGGATGGAGATAAGGTGATCGAGGTGAAAAATTCAGGTATAAACAAGGGTCGGGCAGCATCCCGGCAGCTATCGGTACAAAATTACGATTTTGTTTTGGCCATTGGTGACGACTGGACCGATGAGTATACTTTTGCTGCCATGCCGGGAGAAGCTGTTACGATAAAGGTTGGCACGAAATCAACAAAAGCAAAATATTATATAGATTCTGTAAAAAATGTCCGTTCACTGTTGAAAAAAATGACAAACATTGTTTAATACTTTTCAGATGTGACATTGACCTGTGGCGGGGAGAGAGAATCGTGATGATTTGGATAAGAAGAAGGTATAAACGGAAGGGTGATGGAAAAATGGGATAAACCTGAATTTCAGGAAGGAAAAAGCAACAATTATATAAAACAATTGATTGCAGGCGGGGAAAACCAGCAGCTGGATTTCAAATTCGAGATTTCGGATTCCAGGAAGATAGCCCGCACCCTTTCGGCATTTGCCAATACAGTTGGCGGAACCCTGCTTGTTGGAGTAAAGGACAACGGGAGGATTGCAGGCATAAGGTCGGATGAGGAGTATTACATGCTTGAAGCTGCCGCACAGCTTTACAGTAAGCCGGAGGTAAGTTTCAGTGTAAAGGAGTGGCATATGGAGGGGAAAACTATTCTCGAGGCAAAAATTGCCAAAAGCGATTCACCTCCCCATTACGCACTATCGGAAGACGGCAGGTGGCTGGCATACGTAAGGGTAAATGATGAGAATATGCTGGCGAACAATATCATGATCAGGGTATGGAAACGCAGGATCCGGCGGACCGGCACACTGATCAGGTACTCGGACAAGGAAAAGATATTGTTCGACTACCTTAAAGATCATGAAACGATCACTTTATCGATGTTTCAGCGGCTGGCCGGTCTGAACATGTACAAGGCAACAACAATTCTTGTGAACCTCATCATGCTTGACCTTATTTTAATTACTTTCAAAGACAAAAAGATTGTCTATACCCTCGGTAACAGGGAAGAAGATTAGATAATCAGCGGATCCTGACGATCCTGGCAATTCCGTATTCACCGTTACCCTGCATCAGCCTGCACAGGTAGAACCCCGGCGGCAGAAAGCTGCCGTCAAATGGAATCCTGTGATTTCCCATGCCGAGAAAATCATTCAGTAGCACGGCAACCATCCTTCCCTGCATACAGGTTATATCCGCCCTTACTCGTGAAGGAGTATCGAGATGAAAGCATATTTCCAGGAGGTCACTGAAAGGATTGGGATTAATGCTGAATTTCAGGTTATTTTTATCCGGGATATTTTCAATGCCTGTAATACTTTCGGCAGGAACAAGATCCCCTTCTTTAAGGCTGCATCCGGACGAATGGCTGCTGCTGACCGTCAGGCGATGAAGATAGATTGTAAATGGCTCTTCCCACCTCTCGTCAATGACCAGCTCAAAGGCGGCCATTTTTTGTGATAACCTCTCCTCCTCCCTGCCCTTCAGCACGAATGCCGCTTCGAACCCGCCATCTACCGGCTGTATAAAAGAGATAATATCTTCTTCCTGTTGTTCCATGGTAAATCCCGGCAGTATCCTCCCGGTTTCCCACATATCTTCAGGTATATCGCTTATTCCGATTCGGAAAGCAACTCCACTGACCTCCCGTTCCATGCCGGCCTCTATAATAATGTTCCTTTTGTTTTCTCCACCGGAAGGATCAATTACAAGAGCAGCAAGTTGCTTTCCGCTATCCTTGTTGTGGGTTCCGGCGGTTTTACCGAAGTTCATTCCTACGGCAAGCAGGTCGCGGTGATCGACTATCCCGTCACCATTGGTATCGGCAAATGTTGCACCGGCAGGTATCCATTGCTCGACATTGCGGGGACTGAAACCGGTGTTATTCCATGCTGCCGGGGGACCGGCATGCCGCCAGTACATGCCCAACGGGAGCACATCATCTGCATTTACAATACCGTCATTGTTGGTATCACCCGGATAAACCGTTATCTGTTCCGGGTTAGGATTAACCCCGGTGACTATGATCCCGTCCAGGCGGTTGGTGCCGGTTGGCCCGGTAATAGCTCCGTTGATACTGATATCGGAGGTAATGATCCATCGCAGTCTGACGTTTTCCCTGTTTTCAATGACAGCAGGAAGAGGCAGCCTTTCCAGTATCCCGCTTGTCCAGTTGTTCCCGACTGTAATCTCTCCACCTTCAACCGGCATCCATTCAAAACCGTCAATGCTGTATTCCAGCCGGAAATCGCGGGGACCGGTATTGGAACCATATTGCCTGGATGAGACCTCCAGGGAAATAAATCCGGCAGTAGAAATATCTATCCACCAATAGCATGGTCCCTCCTGCTTGTTTGACCAGTTGTTGGAATTAACTGCCAGGTTACTGTAGCCTGTCAGAAAACCTGTGATGGAAGCACCCGCTGTTCGCAGTTCCGAATCAAGATTCTCAGGAATGGAAATATCGGGATATAACGATTCGACATGGAAATTCCATGAAGCCAGCGAATATCTGAAAGCCGGAGGTGGTGATATATTCATGACAGCAAGCGGTGCACCGGGCTCCGTCAGTATCCCCTCCGGTCCTCCGTAAACGAAGCCGGCTCCGTCAAGCGATGACCTGACAGCCACGAACCATTCCCCGGAAGGGCGCATAAAAGCAATCTCGGCAGAATATTGCATAACATTTTGCTGATCTGCACCATCAAAATCCATATCCATCCAGACCCCCTCAGGCCATCCTTCAGGATCCGAATCAATATCGTTTATGCCAATTTGCACGGGCATTCTGTTGCTGTCGTCGACACCTGCGGCAAAAACAGCAGCATTGACTATGAAACTATCTCCCTGGTCGATTGTATTTACGGCAGGTATTAAAAGTCTCAGGTCGGAAATTTCCGTTCTTATTTCCACCATGACAGGAAGAGGCGGCTCCGAATCAACAGGTTCGGCGGCGGAATCAAGTACCAGTGACCGGTTGAATGTAACTTCTGTATTTCCTGCCACAGCGCCTGCCCTTACCCTGAAGGTAATTATCATAATAGGTCCCGATCCGGGTTCCGGCAGCGGTGAGGTTCTCGATACCGATACTCCGGCTCTTCCCCCGCCAAGATCCCCTCCTATCGCAAGACCATTACTGGTAAGATGGGCAGTGTTTACAGATACAAATTCCAGGACGGAATCGTCATAGCTAATATCCAGTTCCGCATAGTAAAAATCGCTTTCCGGCGCCGCGGAAACGGTGATACCGGCAATATCACCGGCCGATACCGCATGAGTCTCCGAATGGGCGGAAAGCTGGATGGTAAGGCCGGCAGAATTCACATATGAGAATAGGAGGAACAGGAATAATAACATCCTGTAATTCGTTTTCCCGGGTGATAGCATGTCAGAATTTTTTGGTTAATAATCTGTGTCATTTTGCACTTATATCAAGTTAAGAAGCGAATGACACGATTACAACTTTTTGGAAGTAAAAAACGGTGAGCGGTCAGAATTTACACCTGAGCGGTTCGGGATTAACACCCGGCAGCTGAGGATTAACCCCGGGCGGCTCAGGATCAACGCAGGGGCGATTCGGGATCAGCGCAGAGGCGGTTCGGGATCAGCCTATGAGTGGTTCAGGATCAGCGCAGAGG
>SLGC01000109.1 GCA_007123885.1 Bacteroidales bacterium
AATAAACAGATAACTAATTCACATACAATATGAAAATAGATATCCGATATCTGATACGGGACCTTCGGGGAATTAAAACATTAAATAATATCCTGAATTTTCTTCATTATACAGGCCTTTGCATGAGGGCAATGTCAGGATGTAAAACATACAGGGTAAATAACAGTTCAATCTGCACCAATAACAATACCATAACCAAAGGCGGTGAATTTCAGTACAAAGAAGGACGCTTCGTCGAAAGGGCTATAATAGAAAATATCAGCTTCAAAAACTATTTTATGACACTGGAAATTTTTCTTATAGATAAAGACCGCCGGTTTACCTGTGAAACCAGGTTTATTAATATAGGCTATTCCGGAATGTGGAGGATATGGGATGCCGGAACTTATGACATAGAAAAATACCGACAGCTAAGAAACAGGCCTGTTGACAGAAGCTTATTGGATGGCATTGAAACGATCGTTGTAGACTAGTCAGAAAGAGTACTACGGTACTCAGTTCATAAACAGTTGGTCCTGGCAGGCACAAAATAAATGTGGTTTTATAATTCAAACTAAAGCTATAATAAATGCACTTTAACTCAAAGAAGGATCCGTTTTGACTACTCAAAAAAATAATATATGAGAAATAAATTTAACATGTATTGTGATGACTGCCAGTTTCTTAAAAATAACACATGTAAAATAAGGAACGAAAGGATATCCTGGCCGGCCTTTACCTATTGCCAAAACAATAAAACGGGCGAATCTCGTCCAAAAGGAGTAATGTACGTTGTTTCATATGAATTGAAGGGTAAGTCTTATAATTTAAAGTATATTCCATATTTCAATGGAAAAAGAGCAGAAACATTTCAGAGGATTCCCAGCGAAACCAGCGTCATATTAGAAATTCCCGGCGCTGAAAAAATATTTTTTAATAAGGCTGATGATTATTATAGTTTTTATCTCAAAGAACTGCACAAAAAGAAAAGAATGATCCTGGGAGCCGTGGTTGGTGATATAATTGGTTCAGTTTATGAATTTAACAATATTAAGACCACCGACTTTCATCTGTTTTCCGAAGAATCTGATTTTACCGATGACAGTGTCCTTACCGTTGCATCAATGGATGCACTGCTTAATAAAACAGAATATTCCCGGGTATATCATCAATACGGAAGAAAATACCCGGGCAAAGGTTATGGCACGAATTTTAATCTCTGGATTCAGAGCGACTATCCCAGGCCGTATAAAAGTTTCGGCAACGGGTCAGCTATGAGAGTCAGTCCGATAGGCTGGGCATACGACAATCTTGAAGAGGTGCTTTGCCAGGCTAAAAAAAGTGCCGAAATCACTCACAACCACCCGGAAGGTATAAAGGGTGCCCAGGCAGTTGCCGCCGCAGTATTCCTGGCCCGGAAAGGTCAAAGTAAGCCGGAGATCAAAGATTATATTTCAGATAATTTCAAGTATGATCTTAACCGGACCATAGACGAGATACGACCTGTTTATCAGTTTAATGAAAGCTGCCAGGAAACAGTACCCGAAGCCATAATCGCTTTCCTTGAAAGCGACGACTTTACAAGTGCCATCAGGCTGGCCGTTTCAATAGGCGGGGATAGTGATACGCTGGCCTGTATAACCGGCAGCATAGCGGAAGCCTTCTATGATGAAATCCCGCTTTACCTCATAGAAAACTCATTGAAACATCTGCCATGGGAATTTATAAAAATCATCACCGAATTTTCAGAGAAATACCGGGTTGCCCCGGACAATTAGTATGCTTTATCTTATGACTGACATCAAAGGGCGGACATTTTCTTGTCCCGCAATACATAGTTACGGATAACATACGTAGAATCAAATGACCATGTTATAAATCATATTAGCGGATTAATGTACTGCACTGTGTAACAAGACCGATAAATCATCGTATATCATTCCATAAACCGGATCAACTTTTTTAAATAATGATCAATACTAATCCTCCCTGATAATTTGCATGCACTAAATATTCTCATGAAAAGTGAATCAGGCAAATTCATTAGTCTGATGCCGGATGGGTTTTGTCGATAAAGAAATTAATAACATAACAAAAAATATTTTATGAATCCCAAGTTTAAATTTGAAAGCCAGTTTTCTAATCCACTGGAATATTACAAATCCTATCTGGTTCTTAGAAAATTAAATGAGAAAATTAAACTCACAAAGTTCCATTATAATTGTGATAATTTAGAGGAATTGGTTCAGTTCTGCAAAGCGAACAAGCTTGAAATAACCGGAGCAGAAATTCAAAAGCACACCTTTACAGGAGGAAATAAAATCAGCTCATCAGATATGGCAAGCATTCTGAAAGAGAAACTGAATATTGAAAGCGACGGTACCATCTACAATTATTCGATTGCCGACAACAAACTTGGCATGGCTGCATCAATAATCTGTATTAAAGATCCATCAGAGCCCGAAGGATGTATAACTATGACTGATAAAGAGTTTGGGAGATTCATGGATTCAGAAGGCCTGGAATATTATTTTACACCTGAGGAAGATGAAAAGATTGATCCTGAAAAGAGTAAACCTCGAATAGTATTTTCTGAGCTATTTTTTTCAGCTTCAAAAGTGGTGATAAGCAATATCCGGCACGATACGTGGGAATACATAGATTTTATAAATAAGCCCGCTGATTCTTCAGAATACGAATGGATTCTTCACAATCCCGAACTGCAAAAATTCAAAAATGATGGCCTGAAGATAGATCCTATAATTAGAATAAGTCCTGTCGTAATGACAAACGCTTTTGACAAGTCAGATGTATTTCAAAGTATCAGGACGTTCGATGTACCAATTAACAGCTTTATGATGCAGTGCCAGGAGGAAGCAATGGAGGATAATGTTCCTGATGGGATTTGTTTAAATTGCTTCGGAAATGATTTTTCCACTGGTGATCTGGTTCTTTGCATTAATTGTGATTCGAATATTATATTATTTCTTGATGATAATTTTCCGTGGGCTGATGAAATGGAAGAGGAAATTGAAAGTTATGCTGATAAATTATGGGGTTTTATAACATTGTATTGAGGTTAAGTTCGATTTGGATAATAATTTCATTCAATTAATAAATAGCTTTTTATGGAAAGACACCTTACTAAAAGTCGGTTTAAGCTTGCATGCGAATGCGAAACCAAACTGTATTATACCCGAAAAAAGGATTATGCTGATCAGTCCGCAATTGATCCCTTTCTAAGGGAACTTGCAAAAGGGGGTTACCAGGTCGGGGAACTGGCAAGGTATTTCTTTTCAGATGTTAACCTGGCACCCATAGTAATTGAGACCGGATATGATGAAGCATTAAATAAAACCCGCGAATTAATCGAAAGAAAGGTAAGCAGGATTGCCGAAGCAGCTGTTAAATATGGTAATTTGTTTATCAGGGCAGACCTGTTCCATATTGACGTTGACAGGAAACACATTAACTTTTACGAGGTTAAATCAAAATCATACAGCTCCTCTGAGGAGTTTTATACCTACAAAAGGAATACCGACGAAATCACCGGGTTAAAAAGTGAATGGAAAAGCTACCTATATGATGTTGCATTCCAGAAATATGTTATTACCAATGCCTACCCGGGTTATAAAGTAAACGCTTTTCTGACACTTGTTAACAAGGACGCTAAAGCAACAGTTGAGGGTCTGAACCAATTTTTTAAAGTGCAGAAATCAGGAAATAGCTATGAGGTAATTGTTACCCCAGGGTTAACTAAGGATCAGCTCGGGAAATCAGTACTTATAGATATCCCTGTAGATGATGTGATTGATTATATCTTGAACAGCAAATCCGAATCTAAGGCTTATCCAGGCTACAATTTTGCAGACTACATCAATGTCCTGTCTGAAGCATATCGTAAGGATGAAAAAATCCCGGCACCTATTTCAAAAGAGTGTAAAAAGTGCTCTTTCTATACAACGCCCGAAGATGAGAAAAACAATCTTAAAAGCGGTATGCGGGAATGCTGGATGGAAAAAATAAAAATTTCGGGAGAAAAGTTCAACTCCCCCAAAGTCACAGAAATATTTGGGTTATACGCACCAAAACTTCTGGAGAGCTTGATTGAAAAGCAAAAGTATTTCATCGTTGATGTTGAAGAATCGGATATTTTTACCAAACCTGACAATTCGACTCAGGGACTTTCATGGACCGGCAGAAGGTGGGAACAAATTTCAAGGGTAATAAAGGGTGACCAAAACTTTTTCCTGGATAAACAGGGACTGCGAGAGGAAATGAATAGCTGGAAATGGCCGCTTCACTTTATTGATTTTGAAACTTCCATGCCCGCTATTCCGTTCACAAGAAATGCACGACCTTATGAAGGCATAGCATTTCAATACAGCCACCACATTGTTTCAAAGCAGAATGGCGGTGACTACAGGATAATACATCAAAACCAGTTTATCAAAACAGACAGGGGAATAAATCCGAACCTTGATTTTATCAGGACATTAAAAAATGACCTTTCCGGTGATGAAGGAACAATATTCAGATATCATCGGCATGAAAACACCTATCTCCGTTATATTTACAATCAGATAAATAGTGGATTGTTTGGTGAAATTGAAGATAAAGATGATCTGCTGATTTTCATTGATTCCATAACTAATAAAAAGGAAGGGAAAACAAAAATATGCGGCTGCCGGGATATGGTAGATCAATGGGAATTGGTTGCCCATTATTACTATTCTCCAATGAGCGGAGGTTCAACATCGTTAAAAAAAATCCTTCCGGCGGCAATTCACGATTCGCCCTTTTTAAAGGACAAATACAGCAAGCCCGTCTGCGGTATAAAAATGGATGAGGTTACAAGCCTCAATTTTGATTCGCAAATCTGGATTGATCCGGAGTACGACAATGACCCGTATAAGAAACTTCCCCCTGTATTTGATGGATATTCACGAGAAAAACTGGATGGGATGTTCTCGGATATGGATGAGGTTGCAGATGGAGGTGCAGCTATGGCAGCCTATGCAAAACTGCAGTTTTTTGACACCCCGGAAGACCAAAGAGAATCAATAAAAGAAGCATTATACAAATATTGTGAGCTTGATACCCTGGCAATGGTAATGCTGTGGGAGTTCTGGAATGAACAGATTAACAATCAGTTTTCATTGCAGGATCATGTCGGGTCAAATAAGAATCATAAAGCAACATAAAATGTCAGTTTGATTAAAGCGGCAAAGAAAATTTAAGTAAAAATAAAGTATATTTCACGCGTTAATTCTTAAATTTTATGCCTATGGCTGATGTACATGATCCTGAGACCCGTAGCTACAATATGAGCCGTATAAAAT
>SLGC01000335.1 GCA_007123885.1 Bacteroidales bacterium
AGATAAAAGTTTTTCTGAATATTCACCGGAAAAATCCCGATAATAGCATGTGAAAATGTATGCAGAGGTGCTGTCTAAGCGTTCTATTTAAAATAATCATATCTTTACCAAAAATGATATATAAACTCCTTATCAGGCCCGTTCTGTTCCTTTTCAGTCCCGAAACTGTCCATCACTTCGTAACATCCATCCTGAAAATCATGCTGTCAGTTCCCGGATTTAAAAAACTTACCAGTATGATTTATTCTGTTGAGGACACCAGGCTTGAAAGAAATGTTTTTGGTCTGAAGTTTAAAAATCCTGTTGGATTGGCCGCCGGATTTGATAAA
Source organism: Bacteroidales bacterium (assembly GCA_007123885.1). Classification (GTDB taxonomy): domain Bacteria; phylum Bacteroidota; class Bacteroidia; order Bacteroidales; family PUMT01; genus PXAP01. The sequence continues at coordinate 330 of SLGC01000335.1, forward strand.
AACGGTGAACTATACAATGAGCTTGCCAGTTTTGGTTTTTCTTTTATAGAAATTGGTACAGTAACGCCACTAGCTCAGCCTGGAAATCCAGGGCCGCGTTCCTTCCGGCTTGTAAAGGATAAGGCCCTTATAAACAGGATGGGAATGAATAATCATGGTGCTTCCGAAATTGCTGAAAATCTTCGAAAAAAACATCCAGGTATTATTATCGGAGGCAATATTGGAAAAAATACATTGACACCCAATGAAAATGCCATAGAAGACTATGAAAAGTGTTTCAATATTTTGAACGATTTTGTTGATTATTTTGTCGTTAATGTGAGTTGTCCAAATATAGGTGATATAAGAAAGCTGCAGGATGCAGAAACTCTTTCATGTATATTGCGGCTTCTCAAACGTCTTTCTTCAGCGACCCCTTCCCGGAAGCCTGTATTGTTAAAAATCTCACCCGATCTTAACGACAACCAGCTCGATGAGGTTGTCAAAATAGCCCTTGATACCGGGATCGATGGCTTTGTTGCAACAAATACCACAATTACACGCGATAATCTAACCACCCCAAAGGTTAAGATTGAAAAAATCGGAAACGGCGGTCTTAGCGGATTGCCCCTTAAAGATCGTTCAACGAGGGTTATCAGCCACCTTGTTAACAGATCCGAAGGCAGGATACCTGTTATAGGGGTGGGTGGTATTATGAATCCGGAGGATGCCCTTGAAAAACTGGAAGCCGGAGCCAGCCTTGTTCAGATCTATACAGGATTCATTTATGAAGGCCCTGGCCTTGCCAGACGGATAAATAAGGCAATCCTCAAAGAAAAAAGAGAATACATTCCTCATAATTCCTGATCCAGCCAGTCCTTTTTGAGCCGTGAAGATATCCGTGGTGAGAATTTAACGGCGCACTCATCGGCTGACAAATGGAGCTGATATGACCCATATTATAACAACATGTAGAATTGAATTGACCGCCAGTGTCACATCAGCATGTTTTTGCCAAATAATAAATTTACTTCAGATGAGATTTGTCGGGGATTAATATATTCATATATAATTATATAGGTGATCTTTTATAAACATTTGGTTTAATAATAATCGATTGTATAACCTTCCGGTGATCCCTGCCGGTTTTTGATATTAAAGAAAATCTTTGTTTAATTTGCCACGGAATGATCATAATGGCTTGAAATCAAATCACTGTTTTCTATTTTTTCAGAAGAATCCGGATTATGGAAAAATAGCGGTTTTTATGCTGTTATCACGCATTCACAACAGGATCAGGAATTAAATATTATTAATATTAACCTATAATGAAATGCTGGAAGGAAAAAATGCCCTTATCACCGGTGGTGCCCGTGGAATCGGCCGGGAAATAGCCCTTGTTTTTGCCCGTAATGGCGCTAATGTGGCTTTTACAGACCTTGTATATGATGAGAATGCCAGAATCCTTGAAGAGGAGTTAAAGCATCTTGGTGTCAGGGCAAAATGTTATGCTTCAAATGCAGCAAAATTTGATGAAACAGAAGAAACGGTAAATGCAGTAGCTGCTGAATTCGGCAGGATTGACATCCTGGTAAATAATGCAGGTATCACCAAAGACACCCTGCTGATGCGAATGACTGAAGAGCAGTGGGATGCTGTAATTACCGTAAATCTGAAATCAGTGTTTAACTTTACCAAAGCCGTTCAAAAATATATGCTTAAGCAACGCTCAGGCTCAATTATAAACATGAGCTCGGTTGTCGGAGTAAGTGGCAATGCAGGGCAATCAAATTATTCTGCATCGAAGGCCGGCATAATAGGATTCACCAAATCGGTTGCCAAAGAACTCGGATCAAGAAATATTCGTTGCAATGCTATAGCTCCGGGTTTTATCATGACTGAAATGACGGCAAAGCTGCCAGAGGATGTTCGTAAACAGTGGACGGAGACAATCCCGCTTAAAAGGGGAGGGACTCCTGAGGATGTTGCAAACCTTACACTGTTTCTTGCTTCGGAACTTTCTTCTTATATCAGCGGACAGGTGATCAGTGTCTGCGGGGGGATGCAGACCTGAGAGCCAGAAGCTTCCCTGTAATGACAGTAACCGTTGCCCCGATCAATGTATACCATGTCCATGCCACTGATGTGAAAAGTATGATATAGATCATCACCACTATTCCGGTTATAAATGCAGGCATTGCATCTTTTAACCGGGGACTTTTGAAAAGCACCCCCAGGAAGAATGTGCCAAGCAGGCCTCCATAGGTAAAGGAGGCAATTGAAAGGGCCAGTTCCACTACTACCTGGGAACTTTGCATAAAGAAAATCGCCGAGCCTACCAGAAGCAGGCACCAGATAAGGGTGATCAGCCTTGACACGGCAATCTCATTTGCCGGACCAAGCCTCCTGTAATATGGTATAACATAATCATACATTGTTGCCGATCCCAGCGCCGTTATGGAGCTGGATAGTGTAGACATAGCTGCGGCAAACAGTGCGGCAATGATCAGTCCGGATAACCCTGCAGGCATTTCTTCTATAATGAACCTTGGAAACACTTCATCGGGAATTATGCCGGCACCGCTATAAAAAACAAACAACAGGCTACCCAGGAACAAAAACAATGCAAACTGGATGATTACTATTCCACCGGTCAGAACCAGGGCTTTCCGGCTTGCTTTCAGGGATCCGGACGCCAAAAGACGCTGTACGATCAGCTGATCAATACCGTGGGATGCCATTGAAAGAAAAGCACCGCCCAGTATGCTTGCAATAAAGGTGTAGGGGGTGGAAAAAAAATCCCGGAGTCCTTCTCCGGAAGTGAAATCGAAAACACGGAATTTCCCTGCTTCAGCTGCCCTTTCGATTCCACCGGCCAGTCCGCCTCCCAACTCACCGCTGACAATTATGATAGCTGCCACAGCACCCGCAAAATAAATGAACAACTGAACAACATCCATCCAGACTACAGCCCTCAATCCACCTGCATAGGTATAGCTTAACGATACCAGGGCTATAATTAAGATCGACCCGATATATATCCAGCTGGTTGAAATGTTTTCGGCAATAAAAGTAGTTTGAAGTATCAGGGCAAGTGGAATAGCAGTTGCAAACAATCTCACGCCGTCAGCTGCCAGCCTTGTCAGCATGAAAACGCCGGAAGCAAGGTTTTTCATCGGTATTCCGAACCTTTTTGCCAGAAAAGTATAGGCTGTTCCAAGCTCTCCCTTGAAATATGCCGGAAGTATTACCCATGCCACAATAATTCTCCCCAGAAAGTAACCAAGGGCAAGCTGCAGGAAATTCATATTGGTAAGATAGGCAAGCCCGGGAATGCTTATGAAGGTCAGTGTGCTGGTTTCAGTAGCAACAATTGCAAAGCAGATTGCCCACCAGGGGATTTTTCTTCCGCCAAGAAAATAATCTTTCGAAGATTCCTGTTTGCCGGCTATTTTAATTCCAAACCATGTAATTCCGGCAAGATAAGCGATCAGTATTACAGTATCGAGATATGTGAAATGCATGCTATGAGAAAGGTTAATTGCTAAAAACCAATTTTCCGGCAATAATAGAATGTTTTATGTTGAAATCCGGATCCATTACAACAATATCGGCATCCTTTCCCTCTTCAAGGGTTCCTTTCCGGTTGTCAATTCCGAGAATCCTTGCCGGATTTAAAGTGACAGTATCGATAGCGTCACTTAAACTGCATCCTGTAAACATCATATAGTTTTTAGCAATGTTTTTTAAACCCATGGTCGAGCCTATGAATGTTCCATCTGTGTATTTGGCTACTCCGCTCTTTGATATATAATCGCGGTTATTGTATCTATATGTGCCGTCAGGAAGTCCCGTCCCGCTGATACCGTCGCTTATGCAGGCAATCCTTTCTTTGCCCGCCAGCCTGGTTGCCAGATTTATCATGGCGGGATGTATATGGTATGAATCGGATATTAATTCAATGCTTACGCCGGGATTCTCGAAAATCGCTGCAAGGGGTCCGGGTTCCCGGTGGTGGAGAGAACGCATTGTATTAAAAAGATGTGTGGCGTGGCTGATCCCCCAACTAATTCCATTTTTTGTCTCTTCGTATCCGGCATCCGAATGCCCGAAGGCAGCAATGATCCCATTTTTGATCAGTTTTTCAATTATTCTTTCGTTTCCCGGAATTTCAGGGGCAATGCACATCATTTTCAATGACCCTTCTGCTTCTTCAATTATCTTTTCCAGGATAATTGCAGAAGGTTCAGTAATACAACGGGGAGAAATGCCTCCTTTCCTGTCAATACTTATAAAGGGACCCTCAATATATACTCCCAGCAATTGTGCGCCTCCCAGATCTTTTCCGGTTAATTCGCCGGCAACATGTACATGCCTGTTTTCATTTCCCGGAAAGACTACCATGGTGCTGAGAAAACTTGTAGTACCAAGGCCGGCAAGAGTTCTTGAGATCGTTTTAAGGTCTTCTCTTGTACCATCAAGGCTATCCGAACCCCCGGCACCGTGTATATGAATATCTATCATACCGGGAATTACGATGTTGCCTTTTGCATCGATGCTGTGACCAGGATCAGGAATCTCGCCGGAGGGAGCAATTCTTTTTATTTTACCCCGTGAAACAAGGATATCATATTTAGTGGTATCTTTAATCCTGGAATAAAAAGTTGTGTTCTTAACTAGGAAATTGTTGTTCATATCTGAGGCTATTAAAGATTTCTGCACGTTTTAATAATCGCAAATACACTGCTTTTTGTTCATACAAGACCCGAAAAATACTATAATCTTTGAAAAAAATTACGCATATATTAAATATCAGGAAGATTATTTTCAGAAACTTTATTTTGACAGTATCCAGATTGCTTGTTTTTTGCTGTTTTTCTTTCATTTCCTGCAATCCTGTATCCATGGTAAGGATCCAGGTACTTGAACCTGCATCTGATCCATTAACCCCTTTTGCAGATGATCTGGTTCTGTTAAATAGTATGGTCGTAACGGAAAAGCTTCCCGGTGAAAACGAAAAACGGGACGATTCACTGGAAATAGAGTTTTTCAACCTGGCAAGTAGAGAAGCAATAGTCTCCCTGGCGGGTATACTGAACGAATCACCCGGTTTCAATTACCTGGCAGGAAGCAGGATACTGGAAATACCTTTTGGTGTTGAAGAGGGCACTATTCTTGACAGGGAACTGGTGATTTCCCTGTGTGATTCTCTGGGTGCCGATGTATTGGTTTCACTGGATCATTTTATTTCAGATTATGATCATTCTGTGAATGTGAGACATGGCACTTATGAAACCGGATGGTCGAATTACTATGAGGGACGACTTGACCTGCATATCAGTGCTATATGGCGGGCATATGAGGGCGAAACCGGGGCACCTGTAGATGAATATGTTTTGAATGATACCATGCAATGGGTCGGTGCAGCATTTACCCGAAGGGAATTAGATGCTTATTTGCCTCGTAATGAAGAGGCCCTGATGGAAGCAGCCTATTTTGTTGCTATAAACTACGCAAGACGAATAGCGCCATACTGGATGGAAGATGAGCGGTCCTACTTTTCACGAGGGCACCGGAGGATCAGGCTTGCTTCAGAATATATTGAAAATCACGACCTTGATGAGGCTGCAACTATATACGGAAGACTTACATCTCATCGTAATTCGAATATTGTAGCGGCTGCATTGCATAATCTTGCCCTTGTCTATGAAATGAAAGGGGAATACCTTAACGCCCTCAAACTGGCAAGGGAATCATTCAGCACGAGAATGCATCCGGTAACAGATGATTATCTTGATATACTTGAAGAAAGATTAGAAAAAGCAGATAAACTTGACCGTCAGCTGGACAGATCACATTAAAATCCCTACATTTGCACTTTTCAAAAACCCGAATATGTTATTTTACATTATAGCAGGTCTTGTCATTGTTTCCTTTCTGGTGGAAGTATTTCTTGAATATCTGAATTCAACCCGGAGATCAACTGAACTTCCCCCGGAGCTGAAGGAAATATATGATGTAGATAAATACCGTAAATCCGTGGAGTATGAAAAGACCAGGCATAGATTTTCGCTCTTGAGGGGATCCTTCAGCCTGGCCATTATCCTTGCAATGCTTCTTTTCGGCGGATTTGCCCTGATAGATAATCTGGCAAGAGAGCTCTCCTCAAACACGATTCTGATAACCCTTTTGTTTTTTGGTATTATAATGCTCGGCTCGGATCTTTTGCATATCCCGTTTGACTGGTATGGTACATTTGTTATCGAAGAAAAATTTGGATTCAATAAATCAACCCCCCGTATATTTATCATTGACAAATTCAAGGGCTGGATGCTTGGGATAATAATAGGAGGGGTGTTGCTTGGCCTGATAACCTGGTTTTATTATCTGACCGTAGAATGGTTCTGGATTTATGCACTTGGTTTAATTGCCGCCTTTATGGTTTTTATGAATTTGTTCTATTCATCTTTAATCGTACCGCTGTTTAACAGACAAACACCGCTTGAAGACGGTGAACTTCGCCAAGAGATCTCTGCCCTGAGCCAGAGGGCAGGATTTGACCTTGATGATGTTTTTGTTATAGACGGTTCAAAAAGAAGCACAAAAGCCAACGCTTATTTTTCGGGACTGGGAAAAAGAAAACGTATAGTACTTTTTGATACGCTTATTGATGAACTGTCTGTTGGCAATATCCTTGGCGTTCTGGCCCATGAAATCGGTCATTACAAGAAAAGGCATATTATATCAAATATGGCGGTATCCTTGTTAACCACCGCATTAACCCTGTATCTTCTCTCTTTAATGGTTTCCAATCCTGCCCTCTCTGAAGCTCTTGGAGCAAAACAGCCCTCTTTTCATATGGGACTGATTGCCTTCGGTATCCTGTATTCGCCGGTTTCAGCTATTTTGGGCCTTATCACCAACTGGATATCCCGGAAAAATGAGTATGAGGCCGATCGTTTTGCTGCAGAGAATCATTCCGTAAAAGATCTTGCAGATGCCCTTAAAAAACTGTCGGTTAAAAACCTCAGCAACCTGCGTCCACATCCTGCATATGTATTTGTTCATTATTCTCATCCTCCCTTACTGAAAAGACTCCAGGCTCTGAAGCAGGCAGAGGAGGGAAATAGGGATTAGATAGTCAGTGAACTACCCGGAGGTAAAAAATTCGCTAAAATCGGACTATCCACCACCGGAGGAGGTGGCTTTTACCCCGATTTTTGCTTCGCACCGCGAATTTTTTTGATCGCACATGCCTTTCGGGCAAAGCCCCGCCAGGATATTACCACGCCCTAAGGACGTGGGTTTACAAGTTAATCTAAAGACTAACGGTCTTCGGACTTCAAGCAAGAAAGACTTGTGAGTTTTACGGCACTTTTATAAAAGTCAGAACCCGGGTTGAAATCCATTCTTGCCGGAAAACTGGTTTAAGCTAATTATAAATATCAGATTTACAACAGAAAGAATATATTTACCTGAAGTAATGCTGGCACTGTGATATTTTTATTTACGGCCTTTATTACCCGGGACAATTAAAAAATTAATATTTTATTTTTAATTTTGTTTATATATGTGCCGGATTTAGCCGGATCTGATTTGCAGCAGTGGACTGAAACAGGGCTGCGGAACAATAAAATAACTTTTAAAAGCCAGTATTATGAAGAAATTCACTTTATTGACCATGGTCACATTATTAATTACGTTGAATGCTAACTCCCAATTACGTTTCGGATTAAGAGGGGGATTAAATACTGCTTATTTTGATGCCGATGTGGTCCATGTGCAGGATCAGTTTCGAATAACTACATTAAGTGATGCAACATACGGATTTCATTTCGGGGTTATGGCCCAGGCATCTTTATTCGGTTTATTTGTGCAGCCAGAACTGCTGCTCTCGTCAATTGACAGTGATGTCAGGGTGGAAGATATGAGGCAAAATGGAGTTGTTACAACAATTCGTGAGCAGAGCTTTACCAAACTTGATTTTCCTGTTCTGGCAGGCATACGTGTAGGCCCCGCCCGGCTGGGGCTGGGTCCTGTGGGAACAATTATGCTTGCAACCAGGTCTGAACTCAGGGATGATTTGCCTATACGGGATGAATTCAATTCGGCCACATTCGGGTACCAGATTGGTGCAGGGGTAGATATTTTTGGACGTTTTGCATTTGACATCAAATATGAGGGAAATTTTACCAGGCTCGGCAGTGGTATTACTGTTGCAGGACAACACAGGGAATTTGATACACGCGCAAGACAGCTTATATTCAGCCTGGGAATCTTTCTCTGAAAATAATAATTTAGCACTCCCGTGCTGCTGTGCTGCACAAAATAAGATGAATGTCCATGCTGTTTTGCCAAATGAGAAATTTGCAGCATGTAAGATTGCGGATAAAATAATTAGCAGATCACCAGTTATCCGGTTTTTCTGAATCCCCTGATAAAATTCTTAGCAAAATTGTATATAAAATTCGATTTGGATAAGGTACGAAAGAATGTAAAGGAAATAAGCCTGTTACGTATGTCTGATTTTATATCCCTTAATGCCAGGGAAACATTTGAAATCAATAAATTGCCGGCTGTTTTAAGTTTTTCCTCATTTAATCTGACCTTGTACCTCAATCTTGCTTTGGCAATTTGTATCTCATGAATTGATTTGTATCCGGCCTTATTTTTAATCTTCTTCCTCTTCTTCTTCATTTTCATCTTCTTTATATAATATCTCGGACATGGATCTAATGATGGGACCAATTACCATTTTTTTCCTGCCAAGAACAAATATAATACCCAGGAGCAGGTAAAAGCCTGTAAGTATAAGGAATCCAACGGCGGTATCGCCGGTTCTTTGCCCATACCAGAATGCAAAGGCCAGGGAAATGAATAACAAACAAAAGGCCCCGATCAGCACAAGAATTATTGAGCTGATAAAAAAGGACCCTGCCAGGGAAGCTTTTTCAAGCAGGGTCAGTTTCCACAGCTCAATTCTTGTATTAATATAGGAACGGGAGATTGTTATTATTTCATCAACACTTTTAGAAAATGATGGTTTACTCATTTAATGTTATTTTGCGGCTTTTTTTACTTCCTTTATTTCTTCCCTGGTCTTCTTTTCAAGGTCGGCAATTTTTGTTTTAGTTTCATCTACAAAACCTGAAACATACTTATTCAGATCGTCTATTTTATGGGTGACATTATCTTTAATATCGTCACCAATTTTCTCTGCTTGTTCCCTGATCTTTTTTCGTGTAGAAGGGCCGGCATCCGGTGCGAAAAGAATACCTATTACTGCGCCGGTAGCAGCTCCTGCGAGAAAACCCATAATTGCACTTACTGATGATTTTGCCATAATAATAAATTTTTTTAAGGTTAATAAATTTGTGAATAATCGGTATGATACTGTTGTGTCTGTTTTTTTTATTTAAGATACTACTTTTTATCGAAATATCCAAAAAACAGATGGAAATAAACCTTTTATTTGTTTCGTTTATTTAAACAGTAAATAAACCTGAATCATTAGCTTTTACTACCTTTATAAAGAAAAAAACAGGAATTTTGTTCATGAAAAAAGACAAATTCATAGATAAAACCCTTCTTCTTGAAGCCGGAGTTGAATATGATCTTGAAATTACCAAAATCATTATAATACCTGACGACCAGGATTATTATGTCGGGAAGGATGAAAACGGACTACACCATCTGATCCCTGCCAGATTTTATAGCAGTTATGATCTTAAGACCGGTGATACGATAAGATGCCGTCTTGACAAGATAAATTGCCAGGGAAGGTTCTATTTTGAACCTGAGCATCCTGTCTATAAAAAAGGAATATATTATCATTTTGAGATTGTCGGCTTCCTGCCAGATGAGAATGACCAAAATAACGGATATTGTACAGCACTGGTAAAAGATGTATTCGGGAAGAACCTGAAGACGGAGAAATTTAATATGAACCCTGATGCCCCCAAAAATCTGTCCACATTAATATGTTATGTTGACGAAATAAAAAAAGCCAAACCTGTACTTCGGGTAACGGATCCTCATTTTGTTGTTTAAGGCCCTGCAGGAAGACTGGCACAAGTTCATCCATATTCAGTAACAGATCCTCATTTTATTGTTTAAAACTATCCCGTTTAGTTTAACTTGTAAACCCGCGTCCCGGGACGCGGTAATGTCCTTGCGGGGCTTTGCCCGAAAAATAACAAAATTCGCGGTGCGAAGCAAATATCGGGGTTGAAGCCACATCCTCCGGTGCGGATATTCCGATTGTACCGAATTTTATACTTAATCCCGCGTCTTAACACTTTTTAATATGCAAATATGTTGATATATTAAACAATTCTGATAACTTGTATGTTAATATACCGGTCATTTTTTCTGTAATGCACTATTCTTCTCAATCTGTAGAAATTCCAATTTTATAAAAAAGTCAATGGGTAAAAAAATATTTATACTTGCGGCTGTATTTTTTACAATAACTGCATTAGCCTTCAGCCAGATACCGGTGGTGGATTTTGATGAGCTCCAACCAAGGCTAATCACAGGCAGTGATTCGGTCTATGTAGTAAACTTCTGGGCTACCTGGTGCGTTCCCTGTGTGAAGGAACTCCCCGAATTTGAAAAAATCAATGAAATTTATTCAGATCAGAAAGTCGGAGTGTTGCTTGTGAGCCTCGATAATGCCCGGCATATAGAATCGAGGGTTTTACCCTTCATTGAACAGCACGGCCTGAAATCGGAAATCATCCTGCTTGATGATCCGCAAAGTAACAGGTGGATTCCTCTTGTCGATGAATCATGGACGGGTTCGATACCGGCAACTGTAATATTCAACAAAAATTCAAGATCTTTTTATGAAAAAGTTTTTACCTATGAAGAGCTTGAGGATGCTGTAAAATTAAAAATGAATTAATTCTAATTTTAACCAAAATCTTTTATTATGAAAAAAACTTTGATGTTCTTTACCCTGGCTGCGTTGACATTCAATTATGTTTCCGGGCAGGGCTATCAGGTTGGTGACAGGGCTACCGACTTCAGGCTGAAAAATGTTGACGGCAATTATGTAAGCATGAGTGATTATCCTGATGCCAGAGGATTTGTGGTAGTATTTACTTGTAATCATTGTCCATATGCTGTCGCTTACGAAGACAGGCTGATAGAAATCAACAATAAATACACGCCCAAAGGATTTCCGGTTATTGCCATCAATCCCAATGATCCTGCACTTCAACCACAGGATTCATTTGAACAGATGCAGGTAAGAGCCAGAGAAAAAGGATTTACCTTTCCCTATCTCTTTGACGATGGGCAGAGTGTTTATCCTGTTTATGGTGCCACCCGTACGCCACATGTATATCTGCTGGCAAAGCAGAACAATGACCTGATCGTCGCATACATAGGTGCAATAGATGATAATTACCAGGATCCTTCTGCAGTTCAGGACAGATTCCTTTCCAATGCAATTGATGCACTGTTGTCAGGAAGTAAGCCTGATCCGGATTTTACGAGAGCCATTGGATGTACAATTAAAACAGCAGCCAACTGAACAGACGGACAATACTGATCACTATCATGGACTGTTGGAAATCCAGCTTTCTGAAGGACTGTTTTATTAAAGGCAGTCCTTTTTTATTTTACCTTCACCTTTCCCCGAAATGTCGCCGGTATTTAATTTTCTAATTTTTTATATTAAATTTACCCGCAAAATTTGAATTCCGGTGAAGTTTTTTCAATTTAAAAACTCCCTATTCTGAACCTTCTGATGGATTAAACGTAAACGTACTCAGCAAAATCAAAACAGATATCATCTTATGAATGTGTTTTTGGCAAAAGGACTTATAATTAAGATTGTTGTTATCACGGTTTTTTACTTTCTTGATGTTGCAATGAGCTCTTCTGAAAGTAGTTCCATGCATCACGAATTGCGATCTGATCTGATCCGGCCTGTGGCTGAAGGATTAAACAATGAACTTTCAGACATTGAGGATTTTGAAGAGCTTGAATCCAGAATATCGCGCCTGATGAGAAGATATGATATCAAAGGCGCTTCTGTTGCGGTGGCTAAAAATGGAAGACTTGTATTTGCCAAAGGATTTGGTTATGCTGATACTGAAACCGGTCAGCCTGTTGAACCAGGGCATATGTTCAGGATCGCCAGTGTTTCGAAGCTTGTTACAGCAGTGGCCATCATGAAGATGCAGGAGCAGGGATTACTTGATCTGGATGATAAGGTTTTTGGACCTGATGCTATTCTTAATGATGAACCCTACCTTGATTATGTGGATCGCAGGGCGGAGGATATTACCGTCAGGCATCTGCTGATTCATTCGGCAGGGTGGAACCGGCGATTCGGTGATCATATGTTTATGCCGCATCTTGTAGCAAGGGATCTGGATATTGAACTCCCCGTTCACACTCCTGATATTATCAGGTTCGCACTGAGAAGGCGCCTCCATTTTTCACCCGGCACAGGAACCAGCTATTCGAATCTCGGTTATGCCATCCTTGGTGAGATAATTGAAAAAATATCAGGTCGCAGATACGAGCAATATGTACAGCAATCCATACTTTATCCTTTAGACATACTGGATATGCGGATCGGAAGAAACCTTGAAAATGAAAGATTCGAAAGGGAGGTAAAGTATTATGGTACTCCCAATGCTCCCGTTGCTCCATCAATCTATGATGCCGGAACAATGGTATCCCGGCACTATGGCGGGAATGATATAGAAACACTCGGGGCAGCAGGTGGATGGATTGCCTCACCCGCGGAACTTTTAAAACTGGTGGCGGCTATTGATAATGAATCAGGAATGCCGACAATATTATCTGATCATAGCATAAGTTCTATGATAAACAGAAGCTCAAGGGGGCGCCTTATTGGCTGGACAGGTAATGATTCACGAGGAAATTTGTGGCGAACGGGAAGTTTTGCAGGTACAACGTCAGTTGTAACGATAAATGGAAATGGCCTGAGCTGGGCTGTTATCTTCAATTCCAGCACATACAGGGGGTCCAGTCTTTCAAGGGAAATAAACGGTCAGATGCACACCGCCCTGAATAATATCGAGAACTGGCCTGACCATGACCTGTTCTATTTATCTGCCGAAATACCGGAATTGACCGAATATAGAAGATAATAATGAAAGAAGAAAAGGCACCCTGAAAGTGCCTTTTAAGTTTTAAAGCGGTATATTACCATGTTTCCTGGGAGGTCCGGAAACACTTTTATTCTGTGTCATATCCAGTGCAGTGATCAATTTCTTCCTTGTTTCCCGCGGGTATATCACCTCATCTATATAGCCCAGTTCTGCTGCTTTGTATGGATTTGCGAATGTTTCACGATACTCTTCCACCGCGCCGGCCTTTTCTTCATCAGATCTATTCCTGAAGACTATATTGACAGCTCCTTCAGGACCCATAACTGCAATTTCAGCGGTGGGATAGGCAAAGTTAACATCAGCGCCAATATGCTTGCTGGTCATTACACAGTAGGCGCCACCATATGCTTTCCTGGTAATAACAGTAATTTTGGGGACCGTAGCTTCAGAGAAGGCATAAAGGAGCTTTGCTCCGTGTTTTATAATTCCTCCGAATTCCTGGTATATTCCCGGAAGGAAGCCTGGGACATCAACAAGGCTGATTAATGGGATGTTGAATGCATCGCAAAAACGCACAAATCTGGCACCTTTAACCGAGGAGTTAATATCCAGCACCCCGGCAAGAAACGCGGGCTGATTTGCGACTATTCCCACAGTTTTACCACCCAACCGGCCGAAACCTGTTATTATGTTTTTGGCATAGTGAGGCATAATTTCAAGAAAATTATGGTTATCCACGACCGATTCTATAATGGACATCATATCATACGGCTTATTGGGGTCGTCCGGAACGAGGCTTTGCAAATGTTCATCCTCACGGTTCGGATCATCCATTGCAGGTTTAAATGGCGGGTCTTCCATATTATTCGGGGGAAGAAATCCGACGAGTTCCCTGATTATCATCAAAGTCTTCTCCTCAGTATCTCCCATCAGATGAGCTACCCCGCTTTTTGAATTATGGGTCATTGCTCCTCCCAGTTCTTCCTTGGTAACCGTTTCATGAGTTACAGCCTTGATTACGTCCGGACCTGTAACGAACATATAGCTGCTCTCTTTAGTCATGGCAATAAAATCCGTTAATGCGGGTGAATAAACAGCACCGCCTGCACAGGGTCCAAGAATGGCGGAAATTTGAGGTATAACACCCGAGGCTTTTACATTCATATGGAAAATGTCAGCGTAGCCGGCGAGACTTTGAACCCCTTCCTGGATCCTTGCACCGCCGGAATCATTCAGACCTATTATAGGTGCACCCATTCTCATGGCCATTTCCATGACCTTTAAAATTTTACCTTCATTTGCACCACTCAGGGTTCCCCCGAAAACAGTAAAATCCTGCGCAAAAACGAAAACAAGTCTCCCGTCGATTTTTCCGTGACCTGAAACCACTCCGTCGCCTGTTATTTTATTATTTTCCATTCCAAAATCAGAACAGCGATGCTTGACCAGCTTGTCTATTTCAACAAAACTTCCAGGGTCAAGTAAAATGGCAAGACGCTCGCGTGCCGTAAGTTTTCCTGCAGAATGCTGCTTTTCCAGCCTTTCTTTGCCTCCGCCCAACAGTGCCTCGCTGTTTCTTTTATCCAGGTCCTGGAATTTATCTTTCAAAGTTGACATATTATTTTTCTCTTTTAAAATTAAACCTTTATTCCAAAATAATCAGCGGCACATCAGAATCAACAACATCACCCTCATTAACGAGAACTTCTTTGACCAGGCCGGTTATACCTGATTTATATTCACTTTCCATCTTCATTGCTGAAACTGTGATTACAACTTGCCCGGCTGTTACACTATCGCCTGCTTTGACCAGAATTTTAACGATTTTACCCGGCATGGGGCAGGATATAATTTTGATCCCATCTTCCTCACCGGTTTTCAGCCTGCTTTGCAAATATCGTGTTTCTGCATCAATAACATGTATGGCAAACAGGTGGGAGGTGTGTTTTACCGAATAGCCGTTTCTTTTATTGGTAGATACCACTTCAATATCAAAGGATCTGTTTCCCAGCAGGAGCGAATAGATGTTTTCCTCGACTTTTATAATATCCAGGTCATATTCTTTTTCTCCCAGCAGGATTTTCATTTTATTACCGGCTTTTTCCAGTATTTCTATATTTTTTATCCGGTCACCCGACTTTAGTTGTATTGAGGACATAGGTCATTTAAATAAAATATTTAATAAAAGTAATCCGGTTCAGCGTTTGAACAAATACATGTTATTATTTCTCTTTTGTATTTTCCAGTTTGAAAAATGAAGATGAGATGATCCATTCTTTTTTACACCTTCTTTTTCAAGATGTTCCATATAGGCCACTATCATAGCCAGATCTTCAATCTCTTCACATTCATCGCAGGGCCGGAAAAGAGAATCATAATGGTGCTCTATAAAATGGGTATCATACTTCCCATTGATAAAATCCGGTATCTCCATGATTTTTTTCAGAAAATCTATTGAGGTCTTTATACCCATGATATAGTACTCTTTAAGTGAACGCAGCATCCGGGTGATAGCTTCATCCCTTGTTTTACCCCAGGTTATTAGTTTTGATATCATGGGATCATAATGAATCGGAATTTCATAGCCTTCAAAGACATACCCATCAGTTCTTACTCCGAAACCCATGGGTTCGGTTATTTTTTTTATTAATCCCGGACTGGGCATGAAGTTATTGTCAGGGTCTTCGGCATAGATACGGCATTCGATGGCATGTCCATCCTGGACAATATCGGATTGACTGTAGGTCATCTTTTCGCCTGAAGCAATTTTGATTTGTTCCTTAACAAGGTCGACTCCGGTTACCAGTTCTGTAACGGGATGTTCAACCTGAAGCCGGGTATTCATTTCAAGAAAATAATAATTCAGCTTATCATCCACAAGAAATTCTACTGTTCCTGCACCTTCATACTTAACGGAACGGGCTGCTGCGATTGCCTTTTCACCCATTTCTTTTCTTAGTTCTTCGGTCATGATGGGCGAGGGAGTTTCTTCAACAATTTTCTGATGCCGGCGCTGTACCGAACATTCACGTTCACACAGATGAATTACATTTCCATATTTATCGGCCAGTACCTGGAATTCGATATGGTGCGGAGAGGAAATATATTTTTCTATATAAACAGAATCATCTCCAAAAGAAGCTTTTGCCTCAGATTTTGCCGAATTAATGGCGGACAGGGATTCAGACTCTTTGAATACCAGCCGCATTCCCTTTCCTCCGCCTCCTGCGGAAGCCTTGATCATGACAGGATAACCAATTCCCCTGATTACCTTAAGAGCCTCTTCTGTATCAGTGATCTTTTCCTGTGTTCCGGGTACAACAGGAACGCCTGCCTGTATCATTATATTTCTTGCTGAAATTTTATCTCCCATCAGCCGGATACTCTCGGCGGGTGGACCTATAAATATAAGTCCTTCACGACGGACAAGATCGGCGAATTCTGCATTTTCAGATAAAAAGCCATAACCGGGATGTATGGCATCTGCACCACTTATTTTTGCGGCCTCAATAATTTTTTCTTTTACAAGATAACTTTCTGTTGAAGGGGACGGTCCGATATGTATTGCTTCATCAGCATATCTGACGTGCAATGATTTTCTGTCAGCATCTGAAAATACGGCAACAGTTCTGATTTCCATCTCCCTGCATGATCGTATTATCCTGACAGCTATTTCACCGCGGTTTGCTATTAGAATTTTTTTTATCATTGTTCGAAAAATATGTTTTAAAACATGTAAACATATAAAAAAAAACGGTAATCCACGAAAACTTAAAAATTTTGGGATTTACACTCCTTAGCTAATAATTACTTTATATATTTATCGCTTCAAGGACTTATCTTTTTTTGATATATGGAATTGATTTTTGCCCATCAGGTTGGATTTGATCAGTTAAAGGACAAGAAATTCAATTATTTCCTTGCCGCTTCAGGTTATGAAAACCGGTGTACATATCTAATTGATAACATTGCCATTTTAGCCTCGAAAAAGATAGTGTTTGCTTTTGATGATAAAAAGGATTTTCTTTTCAGGAAAAAAAATGATAAAAGATTTTCTGAGGAAGGATTCACCTTCATTGAA
>SLGC01000077.1 GCA_007123885.1 Bacteroidales bacterium
ATATTGCAAATACCAGTTTTCTAATGAATTGCCCATGGTTTTCAATTTCCTCCAAAATACAATGAGAATTTTTTTATGGTAAGATACATGAGACCAATGTTTTAGTTTAGATATTTACCCTTTGTACTATAAAAAAACCTTCACTATGATAACCAGAAGAAATTTTATTAAAGGTTCTTTTTCTCTTGCCGGTGGTTTGTTATTACCGGCATATCTTACCAAATGTCAATTACCTGGTGGAGAAGAAGAATTTGATTTAGTTGTTTATGGCGGAACATCTGCCGGTATTGTTGCTGCTGTGCAGGCTGCCAGACTCGGAAGATCCGTAATTATTGTGGAGCCTTCAGCCCATCTTGGAGGATTGACCACCGGTGGTTTAGGTGCTACGGATCTTGGGACTGCAGATGCGATCGGTGGTGTTTCAAGAGAGTTTTATCAACGGATCAGGGATTATTATCAGAATGATGATGTATGGATTCATGAAGAAAAACAAGTAACTGGTGCAACAGATGCAATGTGGGGTTTCGAGCCGCATGTTGCAAGGAAAATATATTTACAGATGCTTGAAGAATATGATATACCTGTTATAATGCAGGACAGGTTGCAGTTGAATCCGCGGAGCGTTGAAAAAAGAAACAACAAGATTGTTTCATTTGAAACAGAGGAAGGCAATATATATAGGGGTAAGATTTTTATAGATGCAACATATGAGGGGGATCTGCTTGCAATGACAGGTGTTTCATATCACGTCGGAAGAGAAGCAAATTCAGTATATGATGAGACACTTAACGGGATCCAGAAAGTTCGCACTCATAATCATATTTTCCCGGGTTTTGTCGATCCTTATATAACTCCAGGGAATCATTCCAGCGGTATATTGCCGGGGGTTCATAATGATGATCCTGGAATTGATTTTGAGGGGGACCATCGTGTACAAGCTTATTGCTTCAGGATGTGTCTTACCGATGTGTCGGCGAACCAGGTGGCTTTTTCCCGGCCTGAAGGTTATGATGAAATGGAATATGAACTTTTACTCAGGAATTTCGAAGCTGGTGAAAACCGTATTCCGTGGTTACCCGGAAGGATGCCAAACAGAAAAACTGATACCAATAATCGCTGGGGATTCTCAACGAACAAGATAGGTATTAACTACAGGTATCCTGACGGTAATTATATTGAAAGGGAATCAATTATTGAAGAGCAGGAGCATTATCAAAAAGGTCTTATGTGGACATTGGCTAATCATCCTCGTGTGCCCGTGAATGTAAGGGAAGAAGTTAGCAAATGGGGACTTGCTGCAGATGAATTTACCAATAACGGCAGTTGGCCGACACAAATCTATGTCAGGGAAGCAAGGAGAATGACAGGTGAATATGTAATGACGGAACATGACTGCCGTCGGGTACAAATTGCTGATGATTCGGTTGGTCTTGGTTCCTATCAAATGGATTCCCATAATGTTCAGAGATATATAACGGAAATGGGATGCGTGCAAAATGAAGGAAATATTGAAGTATCTACAGGTGGTCCTTATGCCATTCCTTATCGTTCAATTTTGCCCCGAAGAAAAGAGTGTGGAAATTTGTTAGTTACTTGCGCAATATCTTCATCACATATAGCTTTTGGATCAATACGCATGGAACCTGTATTCATGATATTGGGACAATCTGCTGCAACTGCTGCCTCATTGGCTCTTGAAGAGCGGACCGATTTGCACGATATCAAGTACTCCGGTCTAAAGGATAAGCTCCTGGAAGATGAGCAAAGACTTACCGTGGATACAGAGCGGTTCCCTCCAATACCGGCAGACAGGGATGTGCCAACGGAAAGGCGTATTCATAACTCTGAACCGATACTGGAAAATACATGTATAGTCAGATTATAACAATGCAACCTTCACAGCGAAAACACTTGATGATTGAAGTGAGGTAAGTCAGTGAATTGTGGGGAAATTTTTATTAGTTTTAAGACATCATGATTTATTATGTTGACAGATAAAATATTAACAAATGGATAATTCGGAGCATATTGACCCCCCAAATCGGATTATTTTTCTTTGTTAATGTGGTTAAGGTTACATAAATTTTTACAAATGAAAAGAAGGAATTTTATAAAAACAGCGGCATTAGGAACAGCTGGTCTGAGCATGAGCAGCCTTTATGCTCTGGATCCGAGGACTGACCGTTTTACCAGCGGGAGGTATTGTTTGCAGCCGGGTACTGCAGTGCCCGTAATTGCGGATGTCGATGTATTTATTGCAGGAGGCACGATTGGCGGAATAGCCGCTGCCCGTTCGGCATCTGAGGCAGGGGGTAAAGTATTTCTAACAGGTTCCCTGCCATATTTTGGCGAGGATGTATGCGGAACATTTCAAAATGTTTTTGACCGTGACGATTTTGGTCAGAATGATCTTTGCAGGAAGCTTTTTGCTGACAGGGAATATTTTTCTCCCATGCACATAAAGACAATTCTTGAAAAAGAGTTGATTGAACATGGGGTCGGCTTCCTTTATTGCTGTTATGTAACTGAAGTGATCTTCGGTAATGATGGCCTTCCTTCGGGAGTTATAATAAACAACCGCACCGGCCGCCAGGCAATAAAGTGTAAAAGTATTATCGATTGTACGCCGGGAGCTTATGTAACAAGACTGGCCGGTGTCAGGTTCCGGAAGCCTGATAAGACTGTTAACACCGGTTTTAAGTTTATTGCCATTGGTAATCAAAGGATAGGTGATGGTACGGTCACTTCCAATGTATTGAAAAAATCTGCGATCGTTAATGGTAAGAAATATCCGGTTGTTGAATATTCTGCCAATTTGCCTGTAAAGGATTTTTCTTTCGCATCGCTTGCAGCAGTCGAACAAGACGTAAGAGATAGAACATGGGATATAGAGCAGGTTGATTCGGCCGATCATTTATTTTGGCAAGCTCCTTATAAAATTCATGGTCGGAGAAGGCTTACCGGTCAAACTGCGAATTTTCAGGAGGTTCCAATAGAAGTATTTGTTCCCGAGGGAATGGACAATGTTTTTGTACTTGGTGCATGTGCGGACTTGCCGGAAGGCCCAAGCTCCTCCATTTATTTACCGGATAATCAGGCAATTATTGGCGGCAGAATTGGAATTGCCTCTAAACAAAAGGCATCTGTCCGGGAAACCTCCGGCAGGAATTTTACGAAACCTATAAAAGGGATTGAGCTTCTTAAAGGTGTTACCGGCGACATATCCGAAACCCTTCGGCCAAATCTCGGCGGGGAAAAAATAATTACAGAAAATACGGCACTGCCCGTCCTGGGCTGTTACGATGTTATTGTAGCTGGCGGAGGAACTGCCGGCGCACCTGCGGCAATAAGTGCTTCCAGGAATGGTGCGAAGACATTGCTGATCGAATACCTGCACGGGTTGGGAGGGACCGGCACACTTGGAATGATCGGAAGGTACTGGTATGGCCACCGTGAGGGATTTACCAGCGAGATTGATAATAAAGTACGTTCAATGGCAGATCCTTCCCATCCCAGGCAAAAACCACGGGAACATGAATGGGTCAAGGACTGGAAAATGGAGTGGTACCGCCGGGAAATCCGGAAGGCAGGCGGAGATATTTGGTTTGGTGTTATGGCAGCCGGAGCATTTGTTGAAAATGGGAAAGTTAAAGGCGTTGTAATAGCTACTCCTGAAGGAAGAGCTGTTGTACTGGCAGATCAGGTTGTCGATTCCACCGGCAATGCAGATATTGCAATTGCAGCCGGGGCGGCATATGAATATACAGGTAAAAGTACAGTGGCTATGCAAGGTTCCGGGCTGCCCAAGGTTGATCCGGATGATCATTACAACAATACCGATTGGACATTTGTAGATGATGCCGATGTATTTGATGTTACAAGAGTGTTCGTTTCCGGGAAAAAGAAGTTTCCGGGCGTCTGGGATATCGGCAAGCTTCCTCAAACCCGTGAAAGGCGGAGAATAATCGCAGATTTTATGGTGTCGCCGATTGACATGCTGAACAGAAGGAGGTATCATGATACCATATCCTTTCATGTCAGTAACTTTGATACCCATGGTTATACATTGCATCCCTATTTTATCATAAAGCAACCGGAAGGAGGACATGTTTCCTATGATGTTGATCTGCCTCTCCGGAGCCTTTTGCCCAAAGGACTTGAAGGAATAATTGTTACCGGCCTGGGTGCCGGAGCTCACCGTGATGCAATGCCTGTTATCAGGATGCAGCCCTGTTTGCAGAACCAGGGCTATGCAGTGGGGTGTCTTGTGGCAAAATTGGTGAAAGAGGGAAAAACAGCAAAAGAAGTTGACATGAAGGATATTCAACAGCATCTGGTTGATATCGGCAATCTGCCAGAAAGAGTTCTGACAGACAGGGACAACATGCCCATGCCTGACTCAGATTTCCAGGAGGCAATCAATAATATCGGGAACGATTTCGACAAGATGGAGGTTTTATTCAGCGATATTGACCGGGGAATAAATCATCTTGAAGAAGCCTTAATGAGTGCGGAAGATCATGATCAAAAGGTTAACATTGCAATTGCACTGGGGGTCCTTGGCAGGGACAGCGGACTGGGGTACCTGTTGGAAGCAATTGACGCTTACGCTGAATGGGACGAGGGATGGCATTTTACGGGTATGCATCAATTTGGTTATTCACTCAGCAGACTCGATACGATAATAATTGCAGCAGGCAGGTGCCGGAACCGGAATGTGCTTGAACCTTTATTCAGAAAGGCAAAAATGCTGACTCCCGGTCATCATTTCTCTCATTTCAGGGCGATCTCCGTAGCATTTGAAACACTTGGATATATTGAGGCTGCTCCCAAACTGTATGATCTTCTGGTTATGCCCGGTATTACCGGGCATCATGTTGTCACATGGACAGACGCTGTCAGGGCAACTGTTCCAAGCACCATTGATGTCACCCTGAGAAACAATGTTCTGAAAGAGTTGCATCTGGCAAGGGCGCTATACAGATGCGGGGATTATTACAACCTGGGCAACCAGATTCTTGAAAATTATTCAAATGATCTTCATGGTCATTATTTCCGTCATGCTGCCGGTATTTTAGGTATTGCACCTGACTTTTTATAATCAAAATCAGGCTGATCCGTACCAAATACTCCGGTTTTAATTAATATCTGCATCTCAAATTGCATATGGATCTATTCGCATGGAATCCGTATTCATGATATTAAAACGAAGCAATTAAAAAACGATATTTATTTATTTATTTTTATGAT
>SLGC01000205.1 GCA_007123885.1 Bacteroidales bacterium
TCCGTCCGTGACAATATGGTGTATCCATTGATCAGCATTAGATAAGAATTACAGGAATTATGAAACCGGAAAGAATAACCGCCTTGCCGGAACATCTATTCCCATAGCCTCTGAGGATATGATCCGCTTCTAATCTTTTCCATGATGCTGCTTCTTGCGAAATCCCTGTCTTCACGGTACGTTATGCCAAACCAGGATGCGTCACAATCAATAACCTTAACTCTCGCCTCATAATCGCGGATAAGATGGTCGGTGAGTTCGGATATGTAATATTCGGCCCTGGGGTTATTGATATTTTTATCCAGGAACGCGGTGAACCTTTCTTTGATCTGCCTGAAAATTTCAGGGGTAAAGCCCCACATATTCATTGAAACAACAGCATCTTCATTGAGCCTGTGAGGTTCATCATTATCATAGTAAACTATGTGGTCATTTACTTTCTGGATTTTTGTAAGTTCCGAAACAGAGACCAGGAAACCGTTTTCATCTTTCTCGCAAACGCCCCTTGAGACTGTACCATGTTTGGAAAGGGTATTTTTCAGCTTGTAGCCGATCATGCTGTAATCGGTTCCCTTTGCTTCTGCCGAGAGGAATTTCTGCATTTCGTCAAATGCTTCAAATCCGTAGAAGTCGTCGGCATTAATTGCTGCAAAAGGCGTGGTTACAGCTTCCTCTGCGGCCAGGATTGCGTGTGCTGTCCCCCAGGGCTTTTTACGCATGGAGGGAAGAGCATAACCCCCGGGCAGCATGTCCAGTTCCTGGAAAACATAACCGGTTTCAACCCTGTCTTCAAATCGTACAAGAAGGTTTTCCCTGAAATCAGCTTCAATATCTTTTTTTATTACAAAAACCACCTTCCCAAAGCCTGCCTTTATCGCGTCATAAACAGAGTAGTCTATGATCGCTTCCCCGCCGGGTCCTACCGGCTCGATCTGCTTCAGGCTTCCGTACCGGCTTCCGAGTCCTGCTGCCAATATCAGTAAAGTAGGTTTCATCAGTAAATATTTTTTCAAGGTTAATTATATCGAATATTACGATTAACCGCAGCCCGTTGTTTAACAAGTCCAAACACGGGTTATTTCATTTTCAGTTTGTTCCAGGACCTGTAGAGCAGGTAACCGGTGAATGCACCTATTCCGGTGAGTATGGCTGCCTGCCCGAAATCTCCGTAAAGCAGGTTTCCTATGGTGAAAAGAATGCTGTAAATAGTTATACTTCCGGTAATCATGCAGATGATCCCGGTGGGAACATCCCATTCCAGATCAGTTTCTTTAACAAGTTCAACATTCTCTTTCCTGGCTTTCTCTACTACTCTTTTCCATCCCGGTCCTCCCGGCCTTATCTTGCGGTAGAAATTCCTGAGTGTTTCTTCGTCTACCGGCTTTGTTAGAAGGGTTACTATAAGCCATGATGCCGTTGTAAGAAATACCACTCCTAAAAGTCTGATAACATTCCAGTATGTTAGAGAAAATGTCATGCCAAATACCTGAACCATATCGTTTTCCAGCCTGATCATTACAAAGTTCTCCACAATTATAAACAGAAGGGAGAAAGTCAGTGCAGCTGCCATGCCGGCTATTTCAGAATAGGGATTGATCCTCCACCAGAACCAGCGCAGAATATATATAAGTCCCGTCCCCATCCCAATCATCAGGATATAATAAAAGGCCTGCAATGCATTTTGCAGAACAAGGGCAAGAAGAACCGCACATATCATAAGGGCGATGGTACTGAACCGGCCAAATCTCACTTTTTGTCTCTCGGTTGCTTTGGGATTATAGAAACGGACATAAAAATCATTTACCAGGTATGATGATCCCCAGTTCAGATGTGAGGCGGTAGTTGACATGAATGCTGCAATAATAGAGGCAACCACCAGTCCGAGCAACCCCGGAGGCAGGAACTCCCTGAGCATGGCAGGATATGCAAAATCATGCTGTATATATTGCGTGGCAACGTCCGGGAATTTATCAACCATTGACTGGATATCCGGAAAAACTATCAGGGAAGCCAGTCCAACTATTATCCATGGCCATGGGCGCAGTGCATAATGAAAAAATTGGAAAAGAAGAGTTGCTCCAACTGCGTTGTCTTCATTTTTAGCTGAAAGCATCCTTTGTGCTACGTATCCGCCGCCACCAGGCTCCGCCCCGGGATACCATGCCGCCCACCACTGGACGGCAATGGGGATAAGGAAAATACTTAAAAATATTTCCGGCTGTGAAATACTGGGTAAAAAATTCAGTTGATCAACAACATTGGGATGATTGAATAATGCTGAGAGTCCCCCGACCTCCGGTGATCTTGTTACATATACAGCAGCAATAACTGCCCCGAACATCATAAAGCTGAACTGGAAAAGGTCTGTCCACAATATAGACTTTAGTCCCCCGAGTGTGCTGTAAGACAGCACGATCACAGAAGCGATGATCAGTGCGGTAGCCGGTTGCAATCCCAGCATTATTCCGGCTATTTTAATAAAGGCAAGGGAAACAGTGGCAATTACCATTACGTTAAAAAAGAATCCAAGATATATGGCCCTGAAACCTCTAAGAAATGCTGCCATTTTACCGCTGTAGCGAATTTCGTAAAATTCATTGTCGGTCATTACCCTTGAACGATTCCATAGTTTGGCGTAGACAAACACGGTAAGCATGCCGGTAAGCAGGAAGGCCCACCACAGCCAGTTGCTTGCCACACCGCCGGTACGAACCATATCGGTAACCAGGTTTGGAGTGTCGGCTGAAAAGGTTGTGGCAACCATAGACACACCAAGCAGCCACCAGGGCATGTTACCCCCCGATAAAAAGAAGTTTGTTGTGCTTTTCCCTGCCTGTCTTGAGGAGATGTAACCAATAGAAAGTAGAGTGATAAAAAAGATGGCCACTACGGTCCAGTCAATTGCTTCGAGTATCATGTACTAGTTTGTGATTGAGATTAATAATATTCGGTGTCTGAGAGAAAATGTTGGTCATCACGACCGGTATGGTACCTAAAAGTCCGGCCAGTCCCTTTAATTCCGATATATGGATCACGGTGTCCTGGCGAATTCTGTTTATTGTGTATTTATTAAGTTTTTGTTGTATGGGGTCTGCCAGCAGATTCTCGGCATCGGCCAGATCTCCTCCTATAATGATCATTTCCGGGTTGAGCAGATGGATTAGTATGGCAATCCCCTGTGCAAGGTAGCCTCCGGATTCTTCGATAAGTTCAATTGCGAATTGGTCACCCTGATGAGCGGCTTGAATTATAAGCGGCAGCTTGATTTTCTCAGTATCGCCGTCAACAAGCTTTTTGATGATTGAATTTGTCCCTTCACTAATATTTTTTTTGGCCTTACTGACCAGTGCAGTACCTGAGGCTACAGTTTCAAGGCAGCCTATTTTCCCGCAGTCACATAATTCACCGTTTGGAACCATCTGTATGTGACCGAATTCCCCTGAAAAACCGGAAACGCCCTGGTACAGTTCACCCTTCATTATCATGCCCAGTCCTATTCCCGAGCCGATATTAAGGCACAATACGTTGGATCTGTTTTTTGCCAGTCCAAACCATAACTCACCCAGTGCTATTGCCTTTGTATCATGTTCAACGAAAGTGGGAATTTCAAAAAGCTCGCTAAACATACTATCAAGGGGTAAATTGCCCAGGTTGGGGAAACTGTAATTGATATTGGTTTTTTTATCCAGCAAACCCGGAATGCTGATGCCTGCACCAAGGATCTTTGACTTGTCAATCTTTTTCTTTTTGATAAACAGATCAAGTTCTTTTTTTAAACCCTGCAGCATTTCCGGTGCATTTTTTAATTCAATATCAAGCTGGACTGTTTCTCCCAGCGGCCTGTTATGCAGATCAAAAATGTTGATCCTGGTATATTTCCTTGAGATTTCAATACCCAGTATGTACCTGATAAATGGGTTCAAACCATAAAAAACCGGTTTTCTTCCTCCGCGGGATTCTCCTGCTCCCAGTTCGACGATCCAACCTTCGTTAATCAATTCATGCATGAGCCGGGTCATAGTGGGTATGCTTACATTGACCGGATGACAAAGGTCGGCAATTGTTTTGCTCGATTCCAGATACAGAATGCTGAAGATCTGTTTTTTAAGGATCATTTTTCTGTTGCTCCCGTTTTTTTTACGGGAATGATCCTGGTTGTTTTCAAATAATTTTGATAAGTCCATGCATTTTTGCTTATTAATTATCACGCCATAATTTTATAACCGCCTAAAAATATAAATAATTAGAAAAACAAAAAAAAATTGATAAAAAGTTTTCAGGGTTTTATTCAGTAATATCTATTTCCTGTCCTGTCAAAAGGTCTTTTTGCAAGCGTAAAGTTCACATAATCAATCATAAGCATTAACCTGAGCAGCCGGAAAAAAAATCCGGGCGAAATTGTGTAAATGATGTGCTTGCAGTTCGACAGGCAAAAATATATAAAATATTATCAGGTCAAAATATTGAAAATATTATCATGGGCGATGCAGCTGCTTTTTATCTCGCAAATTTTTTTAAGTTTATGACTAATAAATATTTGCATTTTAAATATAAATCAATCTTAATCCTGTTATCGGAAAAAAAAGTTAATTGTATTATTTTTGTAAAATATGAAGGCTGAGAAAAGCAACCGGAATTCAACCCCAATATTAGTGAAGGTGTCTTTAACGCTGCTGTTAACCGTTATAGTTACCGGTGCAGTAGCCGGTTCATTGATATGGGCCAGGGTATTTAAACCGAATGTCAGCACAGCACATCATGAAACAGCTGAAATATATATTCCTTCCGGATCAGATATGCAGGATGTTTTCAGGATCCTTGAAGATGGGAATTTCATAAAGGACAGAACTACCCTGGAATGGGTAGCCCGGAAAAAGAACTACCATAACAATGTACGCCCCGGGAGATACAGATTGAGGGAAGGAATGAGCAATAACGAACTTGTAAACATGCTGCGGTCGGGAAGGCAGGCTCCGGTCAATTTATCCTTTATATCCCGAAGGACAATAGAGGATATTGCTTCAGTGATATCCCGTCAGATTGAAGCTGATTCAGCTGAAATAGTCCGGCTGGCTTATAATACCGAATTTATTGGATCATTGGGATTTAGCCCTGAGCAGATTCCTGCACTGTTTATTCCAAACACTTATGAGGTATATTGGAATACAACGGCTGAA
>SLGC01000371.1 GCA_007123885.1 Bacteroidales bacterium
AGGTAACAGTTCCTGAAGGAATATTACCGGGCAATGTAGTCGATTTCAACATCGACAATGAGAGCGGGATAATAGCCGTAACATTTGCCGATGGTACCACCAAGGAATATGTAGTGCTGACTAACGGGAATACAACCTATCTCAGCGGCACCCTGGAAGGTGATTACGGCATATCTTCCATAACGCTGGGGGATGTGGAGATGGTCAATCTGGACTATGATGGCCAGAACCGGGTGGTAAAAGTAATGGTAAACCTTCCCGACGGCAACGGCAATGTAGTAAATGTTATGGAAATGCAGCATAATTATGCGGCTGCTAATCCTACAATATTGGCAATAGAAAAGTCATTGCGCTACAGCATCAATCATTCGGAGGAGGAATACCTTAGTAACATCCATGTCTATTTCGATACCGACCACGGTTACCATTTTGCCGAGGAAGACGGAGAGATGTACACTTTTTATAACCACCGTCACTGGACGGGTGCCAGTTATCGATATCTCGAATATAAACACTGCTGGTTTGTAGCTGATAAGGATGTAAACCGCGATACATACAAAAAGTATTACCCCGTCCCGGGCGAGGACAGCCTCTTTTACTTATCATACAATAATTATCAATCGATGGATATTGACGGTGTCTATGGACGTATGTATATCCCCGGGCGCATTGTCAGGATAGATAAGGTATATCAGCCGGGCGAAGCAATGGACACTGCAACCATTAAACTTACCATTCGAAGTGATGATCAAATTGAAAAAATGGAGTTCCTTCATTGGGAGACAGGTGAAGTGAATGGTTATACGGAAATGACATATAACCAGAACAGCCTTTTAACACGGGTTAATATGTTTGATATCTATGAGGATGAAACAGATGTTGATACCATAAATTTCGGCCGTCTGTTAATGGAGTATACCGGCGACCTGCTTACCCTGATTCAATTTGAAAGCCTTGATGATGAAGGCAGTGTGGATGAAACTTTTGATATCACCAAATTTGTATATGATAATGTTGGCAACCCCGTTGAGATATGGGCGGTACCCAATTATGGAGCAGGCGACGGGTATATCTATTCTGTCGATGCAGATGGAAAGATAATCATTGAGGAAATGCCGATGGAGCTCAAAAAAGTAGCCGGGATTGAATATAACTATACGCTGCCCAATTTCTTTGGCAAGACGCTGGAGTATATGATACCCGAACTGAAGGGCATCCAGGTGAAGAATGCACCCGTAAGACTTACCCACAGCGGCTTCTTTAATTTTGTCAATATGGAATATTTTGATTTCAACCAGGGAGGATATCCCGGCAAAGTTAAAGTAGACGCATATTTACCTGAATTAGCAGGACCAGCGCTCATAGGTACCGAATTGCTGATCGACTACGTTCTCTTTGATTAATTCCGAAGCACTGTAACGAAAAACCGGGTACCAATCCCGGTTTTTTTCTTTTACATTTGCCATATGCATTACAGGGGGGTGATAGTATTTATGTTTTTACTCCGTTTTCTGATTTTAGATGGGCAGGTAAAAATCAGCGGAAATCTCTATGACCGGGAAACAGGCAGGCCCATTTCAGATGCAACTATACAGGTTGATAAACACACTGCCCTTTTTTTCATTTCAGATAGTACCGGAAATTTTCAGTTAACTGTACCCGGACTACCCTGCACCCTGGTGATCCGTCACCTTTCATATGAGCCTCTGGTTTATGCTGTGAAAGACTATCAGGATTATCCTCTGGAGCTTTATCTTACGGCTTCAGAAAACACTCTTGAAGAGATCTTCTTTGCTGCACCACAAAATAATGCACGTGATAATGAGCTGCGCAGGGTAAGCCTGCGGAGCGAAGCTATTGACCGGCTGACCTCGGGATTTGGTGAAGCTGATATTATAAGGACCCTGCAGAGTATGCCGGGAATTCAAAAGAGTAGTGAAATAAATGCTGCACTCAATGTAAGGGGAACGGGACATGGCAATAACAGGATAAGACTGGATGGCCAGGATCTGCATAACAGTTATCACCTGATGGGGATAGCTCCAATGTTTAATCCGGATATCCTGGAAAGTATAACTCTTCACAAAAGTGGATTTCATCCCCGATCAGGAAATGCATTATCTTCTTTCTTGAATGTGGAAACCCGGAAACCCGATCTGTATGATAACAACTTTTCAGCCTCCCTGAGTAACCTTTCGGGAGGCATTCATTATGAAGGCCCTCTGGTCAGTGGAAAAATGTCGTTGCTGGCTGCAGCAAGATATTCCTATTTCGACCTGGTAAAAACCATATATGATAACCTTCATAGTGGCAGTGAAAATTTCAAAACACTGCCAGGTTACAGGCTCCATGATATTTTTCTCAGGCTGCATTTCCTGCCGGGTAAGGAATGGCAGGGAGACCTTACTGTTTTCCATACTGAGGACAGGTTTAATTATGAGAGGGAAAGCCTTGTGTTGCAGACAGACTGGAAAAACAGGCTGTACTCTTTCAACCTTACCAGATCTACTGACCCGTTTTCTCATATAAAGATACACTCCGGATTGTCTGCCTATAATTTTTCGGGTAAATATAACCCTGCGTTTGACATACTGCGGCAAAACGATCTGCTAAGCTGGGAAAATGAAATTGAATACGGTTACTTCGGCGAGAAAGGAGTGTCATGGCAGGCCGGTGCCTTCAGTTCTGTAAGGTTTTACTACTTAAACAGCCAGGAACAGGTGTTAGACAGGACAATCCGTTCTGCTGAAAATGTTGAATATAGTTTTTATTCAGGCATCTATGGGAATCTCCGTTTTCCAATTAATTCGTGGATGGAGCTGGAAAAAGGTATCCGGCTCTCTTATTACCGGCATATTGAAAACTATTTCAGGATGGCCCCCCGTATACAGCTCAATGCCCGCCAGGGTAATATGGCAATGAATATCAGCTATGACAGGACATATCATTATGCCCATCTCATAAGTCCGCTCGGATTCAATATGCCTGCCGATCTCTGGTATCCTGCCGGTGGTAATATCGCGCCTCAACATGCCGATCAGTATGCCTTGCATCTTAGTTATGATCCGGGAGTATTAAAGGCCAATTTCGGGATTTTCTATAAGAATATGGAAAACCTTGGCGAGCTGGCACCAGGAGCCGAGCTGATATCTTTCCAACCCGCTGATGCGCTTATTAATGGGAGTGGGGAGGCATATGGTATCGAAACCGGAATTCATGCGGAGCTTGAAGACTTTAGACTGGATCTTTACTACACATATTCCAGGAGTAGAAGATTCTTTTGCCAGATTAATGACGGGGCAGCTTTTTCGCCTCCATACGATCTGCCTCATCAGGTTGATATAAACATGACGGGGGATATCAGCACATCATGGTCATGGAACCTCACATGGTTTTGGGCCAGCGGAGTGGTTACAACCATGCCCACGGGTTACGCATTCCTGCCACATGGTGGCGAAACACTGCCTTACCCCTTGTATACCAAACTTTATAATTTCCGCATGCCCCCCTCTCACAGGATGGATGCAACCCTTCAATACAGAGTAGACCGTCCAGCCTGGAACGGCCGGTTATCAATAGGTGTTTATAATCTGTATCACAACAGTAATCCATACTTTTTGTACTTTACGATCGGGGAAGAAGCAAGTGGTGATATTCAGGTGGTTCCGCAGAAAATGGCTGTATTCCCGTTTACACCTTTTTTGAATTTAAAAATACAATGGCGATGAAACCTACCGGTAAAATTATTCTGGCATTCATGGTGAGTCTGCTTGCATACTCATGCGAGCTGGATCATAGCCTGGACATGGAACTTCCGGCAGGTGAACCCATACTCATGGTTGAAGCATACCTGACAGAGGGTGAACCATTTCAAATTCTTGCTTTCAAAAGTACTACACTGCAAGAGCCGGTGAGAATTAACCTGATATGGAATGCTTCCGTGTATATCATAAATGGAAATGACACCGTGAAACTAAAAAATATTATGAAATTCGACCGGACAACCGGATATCTGTATAATTACCTCCATGACAAACTTGTGACAGAAAACATTACAGAGTATGAATTATATATTGAAATTGAAGGTCACAGCCCGGTCAGGGCAGTTACCAGCCCGGTGGGAGAGGTTCATATAGAAGATGTACGTTATAATGGCTCAGTGCTGGAGGTGAAAAGCAGAAACCTCGATAATCCTTCCTCTAATTTCTATAAACTTCGTTTAAGCAGTTTTTCCGGGGGAAGCCTCCAGGTAGTAAATCAGATTATTTCAGACATGCATAATCTGCCTGAAGGAGAGATCACAATTTCCCTTCCTCTTGTTGAAGAGGTTTATGACTCCCTGCGTGTTGATCTGTACCGTATAAATTCGACTGCCTTTGATTATCACAGAAGTATCACCAATGCTCTCAGTGCCAACAGGGATCCTTTCACCCCGCCGGGTGCTTTCAGGGGAAATGTTGAAAATGCATGGGGTATTTTTACCTGTGTCAGCCGCGCCGGCTATACCTTGTATTCAGAGGACCAGCCTGAAATTTATCCGTGATCCAAAGGGTCAGTTCACTGAGTTCTGATATTCCGTATAATTATCTTTTCTGACTTGGCGAGTTGCCCTGGCTCGGATCTCTTACAAGCCTGGGAGGCAGAAACCCTTCCGGGTAATGAGTAACATATTCCGGACCGAAAAGCCTGTTATGGATGACGGTATTGCGGTAAACATCATAGTCGAACCTCCCTTTTTTTCGATAATACAGAGTAATAACCGATGAGGTAAGAACTATAAAGGTGGAATAGAGGATGGCCAGCCAGAGCATCTGGCTTTGTACAGGCTCCCGGAAACTCAGCAGAATGACTGCAAAAGCCAGGGGACCGTTCTGGATCCCGGTTTCGAGTGATATTGCCCTCTGGAAAAGGGGCATTACACCCACCAGCCGTGAAAACCAGTAGCCAAACAGGAACCCTGTCAGTCCGATACCGACAGCACCGATATATACTTCAACAGGTGTCCTGAGAAACAATCCTCCATGCCGGATAAAAGCAGTCCCCAATAGATAGAGGATCACGATTATGGCAACAAATCCCGCCGTATCTTCGGCTGTCTTCGCCCAGTCCGGAGATTTCCTCCTGAGGATCATACCCATGGCTACCGGCACCAACACTAATATCAGGGAACTTATAATATTTCCGGTAGGAATGACAAATTCAGCTTCCGTCCCGGCAGCCTGCATGGAGGCAGTTATCTGGCTTGTAAAACCGGAAGTGTAAAGTTTGAGCAGAACGGGCATCATCAAAAGGGCCAGCAACGTAGATGCAGTAGTCATGGATATGCTCAGTGCAACCGACCCCCTTGAAAAATAGGTAAACATATTTGAGGTGGTTCCACCCGGAAGACATCCGATCAGGATGAGAGCAATTGCAAAAGCCGGATGAAATCCCAGGATAGTTGCAATGCTGAAGGCCAGGAACGGCATAAGTCCAAACTGTGAGATAAACCCGATCAATACGCCGCGGGGTTTCCTTGCGACGGCACGAAAATCATCGATTGTTAAACTTGCTCCCATGCCGAGCATGATGACAAAGATCATCAGCGCCAGCAATATCTGATCATGTGCATATAAAAGCTGGGTATCGAATTCCATATCCTTAACTATTTTTTCGATTTCTGAGAGTAGAGATCTCCGATTATATTGTTGAATCTGTTTTCCACCTCATGACGCTTGATTTTGTACAAGTTTGTCAGCTCTTTACCAATATCAAAATTCCGGGTCAGAAGCCTGAAATCCCGTACCTGCTCATAACGCTTAAATCCATTGGATACTGAGGTCATACGGTGGATCTCATTACGGATGACTTTATATGTTTCGGGATTTGCAGCAAGCTCTTCCAGGGTCTTTTCGGAAAATCCTGCCTGGTTGAATTCAGTCAGCGCGGGAACGATAAGTGCGCCCAGGTATTTTTTATCCTGACCTACCAGCATGCAATGATCTATGAACTGGCTTTGCTGCAGCCTCATTTCTATTGGCTCGGGTTCAACATTTTCTCCGCTGGAAAGGACGATTGTTGCCTTGCATCTACCGAGAATTTTCAGGCAGTTGTTATATGTGATAATTCCGAGATCGCCGGTATGAAGCCAGCCGTCACGCAAAGTAATTGAGGTCAGCTCTTTCTCCCTGTAATAGCCTTTCATCACCTGCGGACCACGAACCAGTATCTCTCCGCGTTGAGACATTCCACCATAGGGTAGATTTTTATTGGGATATAGGATCTCTCCTGTTTCAGGATGGGCAATACGGATCTCTGTTTCAGGGATGGGCGGGCCAACTGTACCAACTACAAGATTATCAATTGAACGGACCGATATTACCGGCGATGTTTCGGTCATGCCATATCCTTCAAGAACAGGTATTCCCATATAATTGAAAAACCTGTCAATATGGATAGGTAATGCTCCTCCCCCGGAAATAGTTGCTACCAGTGAACCTCCTACTCCAAGTCTTATCCTTTCGAGGACTGCGGCATTGAAAAACCCGTACCAGGGGAGTACGATGGTCCAGCGAACCAGATGAAAGGGCAATAGAATGAAACGTTTCCACCAGGCTTGCTGCTTCAGTTTCAGATTTTTATTGGTGATAAAATATGTTGATGCATTGTATTGCCGGGATAAAAAGTATGCAATATGAAACAGTATCTGCCGGACCGGATGAGAAGCCTTAACCCCTTTCAGGATTTTTTCATGCAGTTTTTCCCACAACCGGGGAGCCGATGCCATAAAGGTCGGTTCAACATTTCTCATATCTTCTCCAATGGTCTGGATGCTGGAATAGTAGGTACAGCCGCCAAAACTTATGGTGTACATTTCGATCACACGTTCAAAAATATGCCAAATTGGTAATACCGATAAGAGGCGGTCATTCATATTATGACAGCCCGGGATATTCCTGATCTGGGAGATCATGTTTGAATGGGTGAGCATAACACCCTTTGGATGTCCGGTAGTTCCGGAGGTGTATATTAGAGTGAAAAGGTCATCCGGCTTTATTCCGGCTATCCTTTGCTCAGCCCTCCTGTCGCCCTGCTCCCTCAACTTCGCGCCTTGTTCGCATACATCTTTTAATTTTCTTACACCCTCCAGTGGACTGGCATTAGAGTCAAGAAGGATTATTTCGCGCAGGGCTGGTAATTTGTCCTTTAAACTGATAATCCTTTCCTGGAACTCGTGGGTTTCTACAAATAAAACCTTAATAGATGCATGATCAATGATATAACAAAATTCATTGTCCGAGACATCACGGCCCCTGGGTACATCGGCAGCACCACAAAGCTGTACGCCGAAATCGGCCAGTATCCATTCAAAGCGGTTATCGCCAAAAAGCCCTACATGTTCGCGGGCCTGCACTCCGAGATCTATCAGTCCCGTGGCAAGGTCAAGGCCCTTCTGGTAAAGTTCATTGTATGAAACCGGCTTCCATTGAAGGGGGCTTTCACGAATTGCAAAGGCGGGAAGGGCTCCGAACTTTTCGGCTGCTCCCTGATACAGCAATGCAAGGTTTTCGCTAATTATTCGATGTCTCATTTGTTTTGAAATCTTTTTATCAGATCAACATATTCCGCTAAGTATTCAATATATTTAATGAATTAACATTAACATAAATCTCTAATAATAAATCGATTGCAAACTATATTTTGCCATTATCCCCGTTTTAAATATATGCATATTAACATATAATCCAATATAATGTTGGATATTTTTATAATAAATCATTGAATTCAGGCAGGTTTTCTCACGGCGGTTCCTTATCTGTAGCCAGGCAGAGATTATAGTCAACTTGTTTACTGTATAATGATTACAAGAACTCATTGCGGATTTTGCGCCGTGTTGGTGCCGGCAGTACATTCTCCTGAATAAGCAGTTTATGGAAGAAGATATTCAAATTGTGATATTTGAAACGAAGTCAAATTATTATGTAAATTTGATTGCAATTAATATATTTGCTGATAACTTATTTTCACAGTATTTAATATAATTTCGTATATTGAATAACACATAATATAATAACACTTAAAAATTATGAAAATACTTATTCCCAAAATTTCTATTCTGATTGCAGGACTGGTATTACTTTTCTCAGGTTGCAATGCAGATTCATCACAAAATGTTACAGCAGTCAAAGAGACTGACCGTATTTCGGTTATGGTAAACGGAGAGGAATTTACCTCTTATCTTACAGGGACCGAGCATAAGTATCCTTTCTTCTATCCGGTTAACGGACCCGTATCAGGAAGATCTGTCACCACCTGGGATCAGGACCCCTACCCACATCACAGCTCCTTGTATGTCAGTCTGGACTGGGTTATCAGCGAAAATGTAGAACGTGGTAATTACTGGCAGCCAAGACACGAACTGGAAACTGGACAGGTCTTTTCAAAAAATGCACAGATAGTTGAAGATGACGGAAAGAAGGTGGTAATAACTGACAATCTTGAATGGATAGTACCTGAAACAGGCACTCATCATTTTAACGAGAGGCGTTCAGCAACTATTTGGGCGCCATCGGAAACGGTCAGGATAATGGATTTTGAATTTGAGTTCGATGTTCTCAAAGACCTCAGGATACGGCCAACCGGTCATTCATTCTTCAGTGCACGTGTCAGGCCGGAAATAGCTGTCGGATGTGAAAGTCACGGTCCTGAATGGGCGCATCTTGGTACAGGGACAATTGTTGATTCAGAGGGTAATGTAGATGAAGCGGAAACACGCGAGAAGGATTCTGACTGGGCAGCCTATTATGGTGATAACGGCGGCGTTACGGAAGGCCTCGCAATTATTCAGCATCCCGACAATTATTTATATCCCGGACTATGGGTTTCAAGGGACTACGGGTTTATTTCACCATCTTCATTTTGTTTCAACAGCGAACCCAGGGAATTGACGGCAGGTGACAAGCTTGCTTTTAAATACCGCGTCGTGGTATTCAGCGGCGATCATGAGGAGGCTGATGTAGCAGGCTGGTCAAGTGATTTTATTGGCAGGTAAGGCCTGAACCTCCCCGGCGCATATGTGACTTTGGATAAGTCCTGTTCAGGAATACAGCCCCCGGAATATTTCATTATTATCTGCTCCTGGTAATACTATCAGGAGCAGTTTCTTTCCTCAACCATTACTCCCGGTCGTTAAAACGATGACTGGCAAATTGAGACGCTATTTCGATATCCAGCATAATTTCCACAGGAGCATCCTCCTTGCAGCATATCGTCAAAAGGCATCCTTTCACTCCCGGTGATCGGTTACATTCAGGTTTTGATGAAGCCTGAATGTAATTCCTGTTTTTGTCTATCATTTAAATTATCGTTGATTAACAATTTTTTATTGTTTTACGATATATTTTAATTGTTTTTCAAAATATAGTTTTATATTTGTTAGAAATTAAATCCATATCAAGATGAAAAAATTCATTATGCAAAAACGGATTGCAATATTGTCATCCATGGCGGTTGCAGCTTATTGTTTTATGATTTTATCAACATTTGCCAGTGCATGGGACAGTTACAGGCTCTCCTTCTGGATGGGTTATTACGATACCGCTAATGAGAGAGTGGCCCCTGAAAGACCTGATATTCCAAAAAATGTTCAATTTGTCTCCCTGAAACCTGCAGGTGGTTACCTCGAGTTTTCGGGAAGGGTTCAAAATGATAAAGACAATTCCCTTTTAGATGCCCGCTTTTCCGAAGTTCAGGTAGCATTGCCCCATGGCTTCGACCCTCCCCGGAAAGTTGTTCTTTATTATTTCTATGGCTTAGTCCTTTCATTTCTTGCACTTTATCTAATGATTGCACTTCCCGTGAAATTTGCAAGACTGATGCTATCCGTTAAAAAGCAAGTGATATTTAATGGAAAAAATGTAAATAGAATCAGGAGTATAGGGTTCATGGCTATATTGATCTATATATCCACAATTACGCATCAACACATTCACTTCGTTATCAACCAGACACTTTTCGACTTTCCCGATTATATCATTTACAGACCTTCAACAAATGCCACATTACTGGTGGTCGGGATGGCTGTACTGGTGATGGCCGAAATACTTTCGAAAGGGCTGGAGATAAAAAGAGAACAAGAACTTACCATATAAACCCACGGGAATGTCTATAATTGTAAACCTTGATGTTATGATGGCCAGGAGGAAGATCTCGCTTAATGATCTGTCGGAAAAGGTAGACATCACACCTGCCAACCTTTCAATATTAAAAACAGGAAAGGCGAAAGCGATTCGCTTCAGTACGCTGGAAGCTATCTGCAGAGAACTGAATTGCCAGCCGGGTGATATTCTTGAATTTAAAACAGACCCTGTGGAGATGACGTCTGTCCCTGAAAAATCAGGGGTTTAACCGGTCCTTTCTCAGGAAGGCCTATGATGTAATTCCCATATGAACCTTTATTTTCTCTTCCCCGGGGGGAGAGTGAAAAGTGAATATACGACACATCCCAGGCAATATCCGAATACCCCCTCAAGGAGGGCACAGAAGATGAGAGTTGAAGCAACTACTGTTGCAGCAACAGGCAGATTAAGTATAATCAGAAGCCCTGCCAGAAGACTGAATATCATTCCAAGCATGGCAGCAAATTTTTTCGGTGCTGCATCAACAGGTTTTTTATTGATATTCAGAGTACCGGTAATCTTTTTGGATAAGATTTTCAGCGGGCTTCCGGTGCCTGAAGAGAATGACCTTATTGCAAAATCGGCGGCAAGAAGGAGCAATATCATATAACTGCCGGCAAGCAGTGCTGCAGCAGTAATTAAGACTGTAAACAGGGCAATGGTACGCGTAGTATTTTTGTCGGCTTTTTCTCCTGAAACAGGACAAATTATCTGGATTATATTCTGCATTTTAATGTTCGGTTTATTGTTCCATATATTTTTTTAAAAATCAAATAGATCCGGCATCGGGCCGGCGGGATCCTGGAATGATGAATGTATTATAAAACAGAAAAATTGCTAAATTGTTATTGTAAATATCAGTCCGAACCGTTCGTATGTATCATTCCGGTATTTAAGGCTATGTATTCAGCCTTTTACCGTTTTACGGGATTTTCAACCACCGGCTCTTTCCTTATAACCTGCTGGGATTCGCGGACTATATCCAACTCCTCAAAGAGCAATGCCTGGGGAAGGATATATGTGACCGGTACACCGGTTATATCAAAGCCAATACTGGCAGCCGCGGTATTTGGCGGAGTATAGATGGTATTGTAAACTTGCATATCGTTTGAAGCACCAAGTATGCGCCGAAAAGATCTCAAATTAAGGCCTTTAATGGCTGCCATACTGACCGGCTCTTCCCGCCCGTCCTCAACATAGATCCTGTAGACCTGGATGGTTTTGGAAAAATCACGGTTCTGTTGCGTCTGCCTCATGAAGATCAAAGGATCTTCCTGGGCGAATCTGGCCGCAGGAGAAACTACTTTTCTGACAATATAGGCATAATCAAGTCCCTCGAATATTGCCTGCTCTAAGAGCATTTGCCGTAATTCCTGAATGTCGCGGGAAGCTTCTTCATTGATCGACATCTTTATAACACCGGGAGCAGTAACAGTTCTTACAGAGCCCCTGCTCAACGCAAGCCGGGCATGGGCATTAGATTCCCTTACTTTCAGGGTAGGCGTCCGGGAACTGAGCATGCCGTTAAGGATTCCATTTTCAACAAGGTTCACATGATCTTTTACCGGAAGCCCCTCTGCATCTACACTGTAACTTCCAAAGAGGTTTTCACCATTGTATTGTACCATCCCGGGAAAGGCATCAATGTTAATATCCCTGGAGATAATCCTTCTTCCCATCATTGGTTCCAGGTTGTTTTCCAGCACCCAGTCAGAAGCAAAACGGACGATCTGATCATCTCCGATTATTGGTTTTCTCCTGGCTATAAGTCCGTCGGTATTATCGAAAAACATCCGGGAAAAAACTTCACCGGCTGCCTGGCCCTCAAACAGAACAGGTCCGAAATAAGGTTCTTCAAGCGGCGGGATGCCGGTTAGCCTATCCAGGTACCCTCCAAGTTCGAGAGCTTCTGAAACCAGTGTTTCTTTTGAAGGCAATGATGAAAGATCATTGGCAAAATGGAGGAGGTGATCAAAAATCAGCTCGCCCGATTCGGCCTGCGCCGAAGCAGTTACCAGCACGGCAGCAACCTGGAAGGGGTACCGGGCTATGGTCCCTTCACTGTTATGATAGAAAACCTGTCCGTCGTAAGCCAGGATTTTTACCTGTGATGTGCTGATCCTTCCAAAACGGGAAAAAACGCCGGAAATGCTGCGGGAGATATCTTCAAGCCTGCTTCTGTCATGATCCATCGCATGGTAAGGCACAATAATCTCTTCCTTGCCGGCCGGCAGAAAATCGGGCAGCTCTCTCTCTTCAGCACTAAGATTCTGCTGTCGCATAGACGAAATTTTAGCTTCGTAGGTACTTACGGCAGTCTTATATTTTTCATCAGTAACAAGCCAGAGTGGCCGTCTCAGATCCTCATCATTGCCGGTAAGGGGCAGGTTATGTTCAAACCTGCTCCATGAACCTCCGAGATTGTCCAGATCAAGGAAATTTTCGCTGGATATCCCATCCCTTATAACCATGGTCCTGTTATCAAACCTGACGATCCGGCGTTCACGCGACTGCACTATTCCTCCAAGAACCGCACTTATCTGGATGACATTAGCATCAACGATGTGGTAACTGATAAAATCGGGGGGGAGCATCCTGTCCAGCATAAGGTTCTCCATATTGCGCTGCACCTCTTCCTGCATGGCCCTTATATAAATGTTTTCCCGGGCAGGATTTTCTGCAGCATCACCTGAGAATGTTAATACCGCAAAAATGAATACAAGCAGGGTCTTAAAATACGGGATACGACAGTTCAGAATATCATATAAAAAACCATTGATATTATGCTGTGTGAATATTTTTATAGATGAACTTTTCATCACTCTGACGGATTTATATATTGTTTTCATTGTCTCAGGGCCTTGGAAGTATGGGCAAAAGCTCCTGCCCCTTGGGCTTGCGCTGGGTCTCTATCTGCCGCACAAATACCATCGGGGACACGGTTGAGGTGGGCACCCATCCGGATTCCGCACCGCAGTTTCCCGTGAAAGTTCCATGGGTATCGCCGGCAGCTTCAATATTGGAAAATATGGCAAGAGGAGTACCTACAAGATCAACACCACGAACCACCTCATCTTCCCTTCCGTCGGTATATACCCGGTAAACTACAAGCGGAGTTACATTGAAGGCATTGGGCATGAACCTGCCGGTGCTGGTAAATCCGCCCCGGGTGCTGACAAAAAAGTAACCGTAGCTTCTGCCCTGTCTCCGGGCTTCTTCTCTGAGCATTTCCCGCAGTTCTTTGTCGTTGTATGGTCTGTTTGTTTCAACGATCAGGTTGGACTGCCGGCTCACAGTCTGGTAACCGGCCTGTGCCCTGCCATGACCATTAGAATTGCTGAAATTTTCGATTGGTGTGCGCGACATCAGAAAGTCTTTCAATATGCCATCTTCCACCACGGCAACTCTTTGTCCCCTCTGGCCTTCGCAATCGAAACGGTATGATCCGTACAGAAAAAAGTCACCATATCTTTCTATTCCGGGATCAAATATTACCGAAAGATTTTCATTAAGCACTTTATCACCGACCTTTTTCTTGAATGTCTGGGCATCGGTCTCCTGTTTCAGGCGGTGGCCTTCAACGCGGTGACCAAATATCTCGTGAAAGAAAACTCCGGCTGATTCGGCTGAAAGCAGCGCGGGACCGGTATAGGCATCAGCAATGGGAGCTGTCCTGAGCTCAATAAGGGTTTGTGCCATCTTTTTCGTTTCGGCAAGTATTTGATCGTGGGAGGGAAGATCATCAGGAGTAAAGCCGAAATAGCTAAGGCTGAGCGGCAGCTCCATTCCGTCGTCGGCCTGGGTCTGGGCGCTGATAAGCAAGCGACAGGCAAGACGGTTTTCTGTAATATCACTGCCTTCAGAGGAGACAAAATATTTCCTCTCATATGAGAAGCTAAGAGTGGCAGAGCTCGTAAGGACATGTTCATGTTGAAGGAAGACCGCGGAATATTCCTTCAATCTTTCTTCCCATCGGCTGATGTCAAACTCTGTCTCTCTGGCATCAAGAGGTGGTTCATACC
Organism: Bacteroidales bacterium; assembly: GCA_007123885.1. Lineage (GTDB taxonomy): Bacteria > Bacteroidota > Bacteroidia > Bacteroidales > PUMT01 > PXAP01. Next base: position 14,180 of record SLGC01000371.1, read on the forward strand.
AGATTTCAGGCTCTTCGCGTGAGAAATCGTCTGACTGGTCTTCTGTTTCTACTTTTGTAGCAGCCTCTGCAAGGATCCTTGCATAGAATTCCCTTGCCTGGTTAAAGTGTTTGTCGGTTTCACGCCATACTATCTGCCTGATGCCATCCGGATTGTTATCGACCGGCAGATCAACTCCCCTTTCGGTAACCATGATACCGAAGCGGCTTCCCCTTAATGGTTGTGTATTGTCCAGTTCATGGCTGCCCACCCTGACTGTAACGGCAAGCTTCCTTGAGTGGCCGGGAGTTGACTCCATAAGCTGCCCGAAAGAACTTCTTATGTAATGATTTTGGAGTTCATTGACCCGGTATGACATGAAATATGGATTGATCTCTTCACCATCCATACCCCTCATGTTGCGTTCAAGCTCATCGATGAGAATGACAGAGAGCGGGTCTTTCCCTTCAGCGGGTAAAACAAGCCATATCAGGACGAACATAAATATCAACTTCTTCATCAGATTTATTTTTATATATTATAAACTATCAAAGATAATTGATTGTTTTATGGATGGCCTTTTTTTTAATCATATAAACCCGCGGACAACAACCAGTGGGGTGTTTGTATCGCCGCTTCCGGAAACCAGGTCGGCGAGTGAAGATACAAGGTTTTCTATTTTCCTGGGGGTTGTTCCCTGGGCAATAAATTCCTGTTTTTCCTGTCTTTCAACAAATTTTATTTTCTCCTCTTCAATGATCCTTTCAATTTCTTGTTTGGATTTGCCTTCATTATGCAATTTCTGCATAAGGTATTTTGTTTTAACACCTATGCGATTCCTGTTTTTTATTGCCGACGTGCAGCCAAAACATGAAACCGGATCGGCAAGCTCGAATATACCCGACTCGGGATCTTTATATGCCCCGTCGCCATAGATGATCACTTCAATATCCTTTTCAAATTCAGCAAGTACCATATTCCTGACCTGCTCACATACCTCATCTGATCTCCTGGGCATAAGTTTAAGCTGTTCGTTTGACGGATCAAGAAGATTGGAGCCTAATAATCCATATTCCGAATAAACTCCGTTGCAAGGATCAGAATAGATATCCTGCAGGGTGATTACATTCGTGTAGCCATATTCCTTTATATGTTCAAGAACTTCATTACGTGCATGAACATTGCTGACTATAATTGCATCCGGATCCATTTTTATGATATGTTCAAAGGAATTATCAAGAAAAATTTCGGCATCGCTGCCTGTTTCCCGGATGATGGACTGATAATAATCGATATAGTCCATTCCTGTTTCAGGATGTAGTAACCTCTCGTGACCTATTTCATCGAGGGTTATCATATCATGAAATTTCTTTCCAATCTTTTTTAAATACGCCTTTGTGATGAGCGGATTACCTTGCTCGTCATCGGGGAATTTCAGTTGCACGATCACCTTCCCTTTGGGGACTGTCCTGGCAATTGCATTAAGCATCATGGAAAACCGGTTGCGGGACAAGATGGGGTGGATAACTGCTATTGTCGAATCATCCCTTAGCAGCAGCCTGGCCTTTATTTCAGCAGATACATCATCAAGCTTTACTACATTATGCTGTGTTATGGCAACAACCGATTCGGTGATGCATAAAATATCACCATCGCTTATTATATCGGGATTAGATGAGATTGTTCTCTTTATAACTTCGGCAATGTTATCGTCTGATGTTATTATACCTGTTTTTATTCCATAGGCAATGACACCTAATTCCTTTTGAGGCAAGTTCATTGGTTAATATATTTTGTTAGTACTTTATGAGATGTACCGGGAAATTCCGTTACTTAATTTGAGATTTCGATTTTTATATCAGATCGTTTTTTATTTCAGAAAAATCCAAACGCAAAGAAAAGAAAACATCGGATTATTACCCTATTAAGCAGTGAAAAATTTATATTTTATCTTCTCAGCACTCAACAGTTCCGACCACAAAACGGCATCCCCACGGGCCAATCGCATCAAACATGCTTTTTGTCAACACGCCGGGATATCAGTCGCTACCTCTATGGAAAGACTTTCAGAAAGATATCATGACAGCTGTTTTCCCGAACCCTTCTACCCGGCACAGAAAGCTCCTTAACGAGCTTATGAAATGTCCATGATGATAACTGATCAAATGCTTCCCCTCTTCTGTAATATTGTCAGAAGTTATACTTAATACCGTTTCTAAGGGTGTAAAAAAGTCCCGGTATATCTCCTGGAGGATCGGAATCGTAGTTAAGATGGAAGATGACAAGGAAAGAAAAGCTCCCGGTGAAAAGCAGTTCAAGCCCTGTTTCACTCGACAGCCGGAAATCGCGGAAGAAGGAAAAATCAGGCTGGTAATAGGTGGTGTGTGTGAAATTAACCCTTTCATCTAACTCAAGGAAAAAGGATGCATACAGATTCCCTTTAAATTTACTGGTAATTGTATTATCCTCATCGTCATAGACTTCATACTCATACATTACCAGGGGGGCGATGAAAAGGCTGGTGTTATCATTTTCGTAAACCCTGAAACGGGGTCCGCCACCGAATAAAATACGGGTTTGCAAAAGCCTTATGGCATTGTACTGATGCTGTGCCAGCAATTCCATTGTTGTGAATCCTTCATTGAACATGTAGTTGTAACGAAGATGCTGGAAGCCGTTATTGATGACATTGCTTCCTTCCACTCTCATAAATCCCAGGTTATTCAGGGCAAGCACCATATGCCGGTCCCAATTATACTGCAAATGGGCCGTGGTGGTAGTTTCCAGTATCTGTCTGGTGTTACGGGTAAGCATCAGGTTGAGATCGATGTGGCCCTGCAGGCCGGGCCGGGCCTCTTTCCGGCTTTTTTCGATATTAACCAGCTGCGCCTCAACTGCAGGAGAAAAAACAAGCAAAACAAGTATGAAAATGATATTCGTAAAATGCTTTTTATTCATGATACTGACATTTTTGAAATATGACCCGGAGACAGACAACCCGGAGATATTTTAATATTAATAAGGATACGGGTCCTGTTTGATTCAGGATCCAGTAATATAACATAAGTAACCGGTGATTTTGTTCAATCAATAAAAATTTAATTGCTCCGAAAGGACAAATTTTA
>SLGC01000362.1 GCA_007123885.1 Bacteroidales bacterium
AACCCCGCTGAAATCATCAACTGAATAGTATTCCTCCCGTTCCCCGACACTGCAGGACAATAAAGCCGGCAGGAACCAGGCCTTCGTAATAAATCGCATTAATAGCTTGTGATCAGGGAACTTCATATCTCCAGTTTAATGATAGTGATTTTAACTGATCTGGCTGAAAATAACTTGTCTTAACGGCAAAAATTACCGGGCAGCCGCTATATGCCTTCCGTTCATGAACCTCCTACTCCAGCACGCAATATATTGATATTTTAATAAAATAACATATGCTTTTACCGGTTTTCTCCAACCCGGAAAGCAAATAATAGTATAAGACTGATGATGTTTTATGCCGGGATGTCTTTTCTTTATAACAGACTTCATACCAATAAAACGTAACTAACCTAAAATTGGAAAAATGAAAACAAGCAGTTATTATTTAGCGGCCATGGTATTGATGGTAACATTGTTTGCCTCATGCCAGAAAGATGAACCGGCGATCAGCAGTATCGATGCGGAAATAGACGACTACACAGTAAGTTTTTCTGCTGTGGTGACAGATGCCAACTCATACCTGTGGGATTTCGGCGACGGAAATACCAGTACCGAAGCAAGCCCGGTACATGAATATGAAATGTCAGGCAGTTATACGGTTACTTTGACTGTCAGTGGCGATGGCGGTGAGGTTTCCTCTACCAAAGTAGTTGAAATTCTGCCATCCTTTACCGAGTTACTGACGGGCGGTCCTGAAGCCACCGCTGGAAAAACCTGGCAATTCAGCAGGGGTTATACTGAAGGCGTTAACGGAGGGGGTGTTATCGACAACAACATGTGGGTAATGCTTCCCACCATGGAGAATGTGCTGGAACTTATAGGCCTGGGAGAAGAATATGAAAATGAGTTCACGTTTTATCATGATGGAACATACGAAATTGGTGAGAACAACGGCACCGCATTAACGGCCGGAATTTATGGGATGACCAGTACAACTATAGTAAGTCAGGGAAATGAGCACAATGAACTGGGACTGGTATCATCGCTGTATACGCCGCCTGCTTCCGCAACATGGACTCTCCATAATGAAGATCTGATAGTTAATGCGATTACCAATCCGATTTCAGATGAAGTTCCTCCCGGGATATCTGAAAGGACCATTTCCGGAAAGAGATGGGTGTCCCTTTCGGAAGAAGCCTATTTCGGTATTCTGGATTTTCCCGCTACCCGGAAGTTTATCGTGAAGGAGGTGACTGAGGAAAAGATGGAAGTTGCTCTCCTGGTTTGCGCTTACTGGGCTGACTGGCAGAATTCCGGCAATGTTCCTACATACCTGTATCATTTATCTTTTGTTCCAAAACCCTGACAGCTAGTATTATTTAATGGGTGTCCACGGAGGAAAGGCACTTTGGCAGAAGTGTGTTTAAGTGGTTTTTCCCGGCCCGGATCTTTCAGATCACGATAGTGAAAGAATCTCAGGGTTGCTGCATGTTTTGTATAAGCGTCAGCAGCCCTGAACCGAATTAAATTGATTTTATCCTTTAATTACGATAACAATGACTCGCTATCGGAATATCCTCGCCATTTTTATACTGGTGAGTTCCTGTGCCACCTCCTCCTATGACAGAATTCACAGGGAAGATCGTGCCCCGGGGCATTACCAGGTAAATATACCGATGGCAGATGGCACCCATCTAAACACTGATGTATTCATTCCCAGGAGCAGGAAGAAAGTACCGGCAGTCCTTGTCCGCACACCGTACAATAAATCCGCTGAGAGCTGGATTGGTAAGGCTTTCGGATTGTTTAAAATTGCTGTAGTGGTCCAGGATGTAAGGGGTAAATTTGGTTCCGAAGGAGAATTTTATCCATTCGTGAATGAAAGAGACGATGGTTTTTGCACGCTGAAGTGGATTCGTGATCAGCCCTGGTCCAACGGTGTTATCGGAGGGTGGGGAGCAAGTTATCTCGGCTATACACAATGGGCCGTATCGGACTCGCTTGACTTCCTGGTCCCACTTTTAACCGGGGCCAATATTTATGAATTCGTTTATCCCAATGGTGTATTTTCTTTACTGTCAGCCTTTTCCTGGGGCATATTGAATGATTCGCAAAAATTAAACTCCGTCCCTGCAGAAAAGATCGCTGATGGAATGCACATACTGCCTTTAGCCGTTGCGGATGATTCCACCCTTCACGATGTCCGCTTTCTTACCGACTGGATGGTTCATGAGAGCGAAGATAAATACTGGGATCAGATGAACCACCGTGGGATCACCACCTCCCCCGTTCTGAGTATTGCAGGCTGGTATGATATTTTCCTGAAGGCGCAGATCAATGATTTCCAGGCGCTGCAGGTAAACGGAAATCCTGAAAGCAGAATGATTATCGGCCCCTGGAGTCATGGTACCCCGGCATTTGAGAATGATTACGGCGGGACCAGGAAAACCGGTAACCCAAGGAAAGCATTTTTGTATTCTGTCAGGGCATTGAAGGGGAAAAAGAATAAACTGGGATCCCCCTTCAGGGATGCAAGGTATAATTTATTTATCATGGAAAGGAACGAATATGTGGGGTCGGAAACGTGGCCCCCCGAAGAAACCCGGATGGTTCACTGGTATCTGGGGCCGGATAAAAGTCTGCAGCCTGAAGAAAGTAAAGAACAAGGCCGGCTATCCTACATTTACGATCCCTCCGATCCTTATCCCGGACTTGGAGGGACGGCACTCGGGGAAAGTGTGGGAGCAGCATTACAGAATCCAAACGCCGAAAGAAAGGATCAGCTTGTATTTGAAACCGGGATTCTGGAGGAACCAATGATACTTCTTGGTAATATATCAGCCACGCTCTGGCTTTCAAGCGATGCTCCCTGCACGGGCTTTGTAATCAGTGTTCAGGATGTATTTCCCGACGGCCGGATAATCAATGTCCAGGAAGGCGCAGCCAATGTCCGGTTCGAAGGAGAATCACAGGAAAAAAAAGAAATCCCCGTCTGGGCTACCGGATACCAGATTAATCCCGGTCATCGTCTGAGGGTGGTAATAACATCGGGGTGGTTTCCCCGGTTTAACCGGAATCTTAACGGGTGCGAACCGGTTTACAGTGCCCGGGAAATGAAAACAGCAAACCAGATTGTACATTACGGTGGAAATACCCCCTCAAGGATCAATTTACCGGTGTACCGGATTAAAGGGAAATAATTTCAAATTTAATATTATGCCTTTTTTATCATACCTCTTTTGCGCCACAAGACACCGGTTTCTCCGGCTGGCATTTTTCTTTGTCTGTACCCTATCCCTGTCAGGACAACAGTCCGCTGAAATTTTATGGGACAAATACGGAGTCCCTCATATCTTTGCCGGCACGAACCAGGAGATGTATCATGCTTACGGCTGGGCGCAAATGCATAATCATGCAAACCTGATCCTTAAGCTATACGGTCAGTCCAGGGGTCGCGGAGCAGAGTATTGGGGACAGGAATACCTGGAAACGGATAAAAGGATTCTGCTTTTCCGGATACCCGAACATGCAGCAGATAATTATCACCTTCAGCATGAACCCTACAAGTCATACCTGGACGCATTTGTAAAAGGGGTAAATGATTATGCTGATGCAAATCCTGAACTGATCGGGGAAGAATTCCTGCAGGTTTTGCCGGTTACGGGTACCGATGTTATGGCACATGTGCTGAGGGTTATTTGTCTGGAATTCGTTGCCTGGGATGATTTCAATACAATAGGAAGGCGTCTTGCCCCCGGCTCCAATGCTATTGCCATAGCCCCTTCACGATCTGCCTCTGGTAATGCAATGCTGGTAACCAATCCCCACCTGGCATGGAGTGATATGCATATCTGGTTTGAAGCTCACCTTGCAAGTCCGGGATTCAACGCGTACGGCATTACCCTCGTGGGGGCACCTACACTTTCGATGGCCTTCAATGAAAATCTTGGCTGGGCATTTACAGTAAATCCTATGGATGGCGCTGATACATACGAGCTGGTTTTACGAAGAAAAGGTTACCGGTTGGACAATCGCGTCAGACAATTTGACAGCAGGCATAAAACCATCAGGGTAAAACAACCTGACGGCAGTCACCAGAACATATTGACCGAGTTCAAATATTCAGAACATGGCCCCATAACAGGCGAAAAGGACGGAAAAGCTTATGCCCTTAAACTGGTTGGGCTTACCAATTACAGAATATTCGAGCAATACCACCGGATGAGCGCTGCCTCAAACCTCAGTGAATTTGAGGAAGCGATGAGGCTGCTTCAGAATCCGATGTTCAACATTATCTATGCCGATCGGGATGGCAATATCCTGTATCTGTTCAACGGCAATATTCCGGTCCGTCCCGAAGGAGATTATGCTTTCTGGAAAGGAGTAATTGACGGAACAAAATCAAGGTATCTGTGGGAAACAATTCATGAATACGACGATTTGCCAAAGTTGATCAACCCCCCTTCAGGCTTTATCCAGAACTGCAATGACGGTCCCTGGATCAGCACATATCCTCCATTGCTGGACCCTTCAGACTTTCCTCCGTATATGGCTTCTCACAGCATGACCCTGCGACCCCAGCGTGCCTTGAACCTCATAAGAAAAGACCCTTCAATATCTTTCGAAAAATTAATAGAGTATAAGATGGATCCGGGAATGGAGGCTGCAGATCGGTTCCTGGATGATCTTCTCATAGCCGTTGAACAATTTCCTGACCCGGTTGCCGCAGAAGCGGCCCTGGTATTGAAAAACTGGGACCGGAAGACTAACGCAGGGAGTCGCGGTGCCATTATTTTTACCAGATGGTTTGATTTGATGGGAAGTTCAGGGTTTGATACTCACTGGGATCCCCGGGATCCGGTAAATACTCCACGCGGCCTGAAAGATCCGGAAAAATCGGTCGCATTCCTTGGAAGAGCTGCAAACGAGATAAGGCAAAAATACGGATCACTCGATATAACGTGGGGCAGTATTCACCGTCTTCGCCTGAATGACATTGATTTGCCGGCAAGCGGGGGGGGTGGGAAATACGGAATTTTGCATACCATGGAATATATGGATGACTATGATGAGAAAAAACGGGTAGTTTTTGGTGAGACATACATTGCAGTTACGGAATTTGGTGAAACCGTCAGAGCCATGGTGCTGCTCGGTTATGGAAATGCCACCCAACCAGGAAG
>SLGC01000271.1 GCA_007123885.1 Bacteroidales bacterium
AGGTGTTCCGCCGCCTGCCGGAAACTCGCCCCGGATAACTTGTTTAACAGGTCCGCTGGGAGCCCATCCCCTGTCGCCAACGTTAAATACCACCTTGCCTTCATCGGGTACCGAGTTTAGAACCATTCGGATATAGGGGTAAAACTTTCTTGTCTCTTCTACAAGTTCATTTCTCAGGGACTCAGAGAAATTCTGGTCACACCGAATCGACGGATGGTTTCCATCATCCACAACATAAGCACCATAATCGCGAAAAGCCTGAGCAAGGCGACGGCCTTTTTCCGTCAGACCCAGCGTGTCAAGGTCGGGGCCACCTTCTGAAACCGGAGGAATGGCCCACAGGCTGCCATAGGGGATATTGCCGATATTGTACTCTGCAGTTGTATAGGCGAAACCATCCATGCCTACTGCCGGCCACCAGACTTCACGCGCCATCATAATTGGTGCCTGTCTGGCGGGAACAACGATTTGGATGGCATGGCCAATGGGATGACCTGTCTTTTTAACCTCCCAACCCCTAAGAATGCCAAAGGGTGCGGCAACGCCCGAAGCGCTTGTTCCAACGCGCTTAGCAAGCTCCTCGCCGTGTCCAATGCTGTTGTGCTCATAACTCCGGTACTGCATGGCAACAGGATTACCATCATTCCATGCATATACCCGCAGGTGGTTCCATACATCAGTGGTCCTGTCGTAAACAGTCATGTTACCATCAAAATGATCAGGAAAGTCAATGTCAACACCTCCGGAGGGAAAACGCATTACGGCTGGTAAGCCTGAAGTTCCCGTTTCCTGTCTCTTGTTCACAGTTAAAACCGGCCCGTCTTCATCTGCGTAAGTCGTATGCAGACCGTGTGGTCTGTCGCCTACATTAATATTTAACCGACTTCTTGTAAGCCAGTCCTGGACGGCCGGATGATTCTCATCTGCATATATTGCACCCGTTCCGATGGGACGGTGATGGGCGCTATTCTGATTGAAAGGATTATAATACCAGTCATTCTGATGATCCTGGGCAAATCCGGTTTCGGGGATCAATATAAAAGTCAGTGTCAAAAAAGGCAATAATAATAAGCCTTCCTTCACTTTTTGCCTTATTCTGCGGATTATATTAAAAACGGAATAATTCATATAATAAATATTTTTAGATCAACTTAACAACTCACCATCATGGTCTTTTGATTTTGCAATAGTTTTGGTTAAATATCTGCTTCATTGACCTTTGGTCGAACTCACATGTAGAATGTTGCTCATTTAGCAATATTTTTCAGATGTGACTTTCATGTTATTTTGTCTACCGAAGGTTGATGCAGATTTCTTCCCCTACGGCAAAATAAGTGCCGCCCATTGGCCTGTTCCGGGTGCGGATATCCTGACCTCCCTGTTTCCTTTTAGTTCCTGGCTTTCCAACCACTCTGAATTCAAAATGTCCAGCCAGCGGATATTCATGTTCGTTGCTGAACCGGATAGATCAATAACCACTTCTCCTCCATCCGGAAAATAAAGAGCATACTGCTTTCCCTCTTCGGCCAGACAATATGCATCATTGTGCTCCCGATTACTCAGAAGGTGATTTGAAGGAGAACAGATAAAAATATTCATTTCGTCAGTATACATTCTCATACTGCGAATATGCAACTGAGCGAGTTCAGTAATGCCAATTCCATGGGCAAGTGGTTCTTCTTTTACAGCCTCATAAGTTGTCCCTTCACGGTGAAATCGGGAAGAAGCAATGCCACCAAAAATATTTCTCCAGAATCTTTTTGTCGACTCATTAATACCATCCTCTTCACCTTTTAATACATTTCTGCCGCCATAGATTTTAATGTTGTTAAGGGGTTTTGGGTAATCAACTATCTGGTCACGAATATACATTATCTGGTCATAATGACTTTGCCCACTGTTTTGAGTATTTTGTGATATCTCGAAAAAGTCAAAGTGTACACGGTCATGGAGAATCCTTGTGTGTTCTTCCGCATAAAGATTAACCCAGCGTCGCATATCCGCAAGATAAACATCCTTATCTTCCTCCCGCGCTTTTTTCCGGATATATTTTGCCCAATATTCTCCCCACTCAGGTGGCTCACCGGTTTCATTGTTCATGCAATAAAGTACATTGGGGTAATTAAAAGAAATAGAAAGCATTTTATCAACAAACGCCTCCTGGTATTTTCGTGCAACGGGAAGATCCTTCAGTTCAGGTATTGAATAGAAAAAGGGATGCCCGGATGGCAATCTGGTCGGGTAATAATCAATATCACTATCAAGACCCGATTCCTCTTCCGTATAATTAATATTCAGGTCCGGGTTAAATGGGCAGCTCTCCCATCCCCTTAGGCCGGGAGTAGGACCCCAGGGACGCAATGCCTGGGTTTTAAAATAGTCATGTGGATCCCATATTTCTATCTGTACAATAATATCCCTTTCATAACAAAGTTGAAGGAACGTATCAAAACGGTCCCAGTACTCTTCATTCCACTGATCAAGGTCATACAGGCCATTCTCCAGTTTAAAGTGTGGCCAGGGATTTTCCGGTTTGCGGCTACTCATAGTGTTTCTAACATAATTACCTCCTACTGACTGGATTAAATCAAGTTCATCTGCTATGTCAGGGTAGTTAAACAGGTTGTCCATGCTGGAACCTCCTAAAAGGAGTACCGGTTTGCCTTTGTATTCCCAGTAAAAAGGGTTTTTATCATAGATACGGATGTGATATTGCTCATCTGAAATTTCTGATTGATTTTGTTTACATGATGTATTCAAAAACAATGTGATCGAAGTGCACGCAAGTAAAAGTGATTTGATAAAACTTGTCATGATTAATAGATATTAGGGTGCATTCAAATTAATTCAGCCCGTGGCAATCGCAACGGGCTGAATAATATCAGGCCTGCCTTCAGGCCTATGTGCTAAAAAGGAATGGGTACCAGTCGGCCTTTGGGTTACAAAGGCCTCAGGAAAGTGATCTTTTGAATGGAGCTTCATAGGCTGCCTGTTCTTTTGTTAGATTTAAGTATTTAATCAGTTCCATTAACCAGCCAGTGCGCCACACGGTAAAAGTAGGCAATACTCTCGGCTACTTCAGGCATTGAGTTTTCCCAGTTGTGCTCGTACTCTATGGAAAAGGATCCTTTAAACCCCTGCCTTTTAAGCTCGTGCATAACCCCTGCAACATTGCAGTTGCCGGTTCCCCAGGGTACATCATGGGCGCTTCTTACGCCGAAATCATTCAGATCTTTTAAGTGAAATGATATGAATTTGCCCTGCAACTGATTCACACATTCTACGGGATTAAGCCCGGAACGTACCCAATGGCCAATATCCCCGCTGACGCCAATTCTGTTTGACCTTGCTGCCATTACAGAAGCAACAATATCCGGATGCCAGTAACGTGAAGGTTTAGGATGGTTGTGAATTGCCAGTTTGATATCGTATTTATCACATAAGATTTCAATATGGTCGATGAATTTTGCCATAGGTTCGGAAACTATGGTCTCAATTCCCATATCATTGGCAAAAGCGAATATCTGGTTCCATTCCTCTTCGGTACTTCCTCCTACCACGCCATAATTAATAGCTTTAATTCCTTTTTTATCAAGCAATTCTTTTATTTTTTTTCGGGTATTCTCATCAGCACTATAGGCGGTAGTTCCCTCAATGCCGGCCCCAACCTCTTGCCCGGGATACAACTCAATATATTTTATTCCCAGTTCATTTAACTTGTCGAGTGTTTCTTCCAGTGTAAACAATCTGAATGTCCAGGCTTGCACAGCCAGTTTCCATTCAAGCTTTTCCAATGCGGAATCGTCATAGGCGTTAACTGCTTGTCCTTTTGAATTAAGACAAAACATAAAGATAAAAATGCTTATAAAAATACTTTTTTTCATTTGGCTAAAGTTTTAAATGTTTGTTCATATCAAAGTTCTTATTTGTTATTATTTAAAATACACTTTTGTCCGGTAAAACCAGAATATATTAATCCTTTGAAAGCACGAAACTCTCCTAAGCAGGGGCGGTTCCGGGGGTGGGAGGTCCCGGGGGTATATCAACCGGACCGAATTCAAGTTTTTCGGGGCCGAGCCTCATATTGGAACTCATCATATCATCAAAATGTATTTCCTCTCCCGTATATGCCGATTCCCTTCCCATGATGGCCACCAAATTGGCAGCTGCAACATTTGGGATATCATTAACATAATTACCGGTACGGATAGCAGTCACAAAGTTTATGATCTCCTGTAAATGGGGTTGCACAGCAAGTCTGTCGCCCGGCCATTTCCCGCCTTCACGCGGATATTCGTATTCCCACAGAAGGTTCCCGTTATAATCGCGGATCTCATCCATACCGTTGGTATACCCCCGGGTACCAAAAAACCAGGTGGATACATTATTGGCACATCCGTCTATCTGGCGGCACATGCTATGCATATGACGGTTATCGTCGTAAACAAAATCGACACTGAAAAAATCGTTCTGATCACCCGTTAGCCTTCTGTGTCTTCCGCCGAAAGCGACACACTTTACCGGTTGTTTATCAAGGAACCATGCTACCGTATCCAGCTCATGGATATGCTGCTCAACAATATGGTCGCCCGAGAGCCAGCACCAGTTAGGCCAGTCGCGTATCATCGATTCCATATCGCACCACCCCTCCTGCCGGTTGACATGCCATATCTTACCAGTGTTGAAGTAACAATTGGCTGAAATAATATCTCCGATAGCACCGTTTTTGACCATTTCATAAGCCTGTATACGGTCTCTTCTATGCCTGTAATGTGTGCCTGCAAGCACCATCAGACCGGCAGCTTCAGCCATCCGTCCGGTTGCCATGACCGAACGCACGCCGACCGGATCGACTCCAACCGGCTTCTCAACGAATACGTGCTTGCGGGCCTGAACGGCATACTCAAAACTAATTGGCCTGAAATGGGGAGGTTCACACAGAAGCACAATATCCACCCCTGAATCGATGACCTTCTTGTAACAGTCGAAACCGGTAAAGCAATTCTCATCAGGAATATCTATATTACGTCTTTCTTTAATTGCTTCCCTGCTTGATTTCAATCTGTGGGGGAATAGATCGCCCATGGCAGTGATTTCAAGGTTAGGTCCAGCATCAATAAAATTGATCGCAGCACCGGTACC
>SLGC01000262.1 GCA_007123885.1 Bacteroidales bacterium
AATTAAAAACGGGAAATGAATGAAAGAGATGATGCTCATAATAAGAGGGTTTAAGGTTAAGTTGGATTGTTCTTGCTATTGAATTAAAATACAAGTTATGTAAAAAATATAAACCAGCTCTATTTTGCCGGAAAATTAAATAACTGTCTGCTCAAATAATCTTCGACTGAACTACAACTGCCAGCCACGAAATAGCAAGCTTCCCAGCTTCCAGGCTTGCCGGCCAAATTCTCTTATTCATACCTCAGTGCCTCCTCAGGGTTCCTGCGAGCCGCCAGCTCTGCAAGCTCACTGTAAAAAGTACTATCCCAAGGGCAATTAACCCTGCAAGGGCAAAGATCCGCCAGCTAAATTCCCCGAGATCATCATCAAGGCAACAAGTCCCGTGGTGATGAATGAACAGATCAGCAGAGCAGGCTTCAGGTTATTGCGCAGCGACCGTACCGCTAGTTTTATGTGAAAAAATATTTGCATAACCCGAATTATGTTATTAAAAATATAAATTACAAGATAATTGCCTGAACAGAAAACTTTTTAGATTAATTCCGGATAATGTTTAATATTAATATTTTATTTTTGCTAAATAAATAAACTATAATGCAATTAACCGAAAGAATAACGATTGAAGCGGGTAAGCGTGGCGGAAAACCATGTGTAAGGAATATGCGCATAACCGTGTATGAGGTTCTGGACTACCTCGCTTCCGGTATGAGTTTTGAAGAGATACTTGAAGATTTCCCCTATCTTCAGAGAGAGGACATTCTGGCTTGTTTGAAATTTGCAGCCAATAAAGAAAGAATTGAACTCGGAATCTGATGAAGCTTCTATTCGACCAAAACCTTTCTCCTAAACTTGCCGGATTCCTCAAAGATTACTTTGATGATACTGTCCATGTACAGGATATTGGACTTGGAACATCCGATGATATTTTTGTTTGGGAATATGCGGGATCAAATGGATTTACTATTGTAACCAAAGACAATGATTTTAACGGTATGGTCTCACTTTGGGGTTTTCCACCTAAAGTAATCTGGATAAGAAGAGGTAATTGTACAACCATGGTAATAAAAGAAATGATATCAGATCTAATAGATGTCATAAAAAAATTTATTGAAGATAAAGAAAACGGCATATTGACAATACTTTAAATCTCACCATTTTAATGATAGTTTTGAGTCGGGTAAGGCACATTTGTATTTTTATAAACAACAAAGTGTTTGATGATATCAAATAAACTGTATTGGCCGGCTATTGAAAACTTGAAATTATTAAAGAAAGAAGAGATGAAACCCTCATCAGCCTTTGGCAGATAAAACAACATGAACAAAGCATGAGGGTTCCATGCGTTCAGGGCACTATATCGATTGTATGCAAAACATAATTCTTGAAAATTAAATTGATTAATCTGATTTGCACGCATGAAATCAAAGAAAGCTGGAGAACCCATTTTGGATATTGAAGTCACAAATATCTCAGAACATGGCTTTTGGGTCATGTTAGATGAAAAGGAATATTTTCTTCCTTTTAAGTATTTTCCATGGTTCAAAAATGCTCGCATAACTGAAATTTTAGAAGTAGAAAGGCTTTCAGATAAGCATCTATACTGGAAGAAACTCGACATTGATCTAACACTTGACATGATTGAATCTCCTGAAAATTATCCCCTGGTTTCCCGAAAATGATTTTTTTGTCAGCCCCAATATTGTCTACTCATACCTTAAAGCCTCCACCGGGTTTCTCCTGGCAGCCTTCCAGCTTTGCCAGGTTACAGTTAGAAGTGCAACTCCCAGTGCAAGCAGACCGGCAAGTAAAAATATCCACCAGTTCAATCCTGTCCGGTAAGCAAAATTTTGCAGCCACTGGTCCATTGAATACCAGGATACAGGGATTGCAATTATAAAGGCAATGCCCACCCACCTAAGAAAGTCGCGATTGAGCATGAACATCACTTGGGTGACTTTCGCACCATTAACTTTACGGATCCCGATCTCTTTAGTGCGGCGTTCAGTTGCAAATATTGCCAGGCCTAAGATGCCCATGCAAGAAATGACAACTGCAAGGAGTGCAAAAAGCCCGATCCCGCCGGCGAACCTTTCCTCCTCCCGGTACATTGAAGCAAACAATTCATCATAAAAATGAATCTGTAATAGTTCTCCCGGCATTACTTCCTGCCATATTTCCTGAATATATGCAAGTACCGGTACTGCATTTCTCCCTTCAAATCGAATGTTAATGAAATTAATACCTTCATTGGGCGTAAATATTATTACCATAGGCTCAATAAGATTATGCAGGGAGCTGTAATGAAAGTCGTTTAAAACTCCTATAATTTCCAGTCCCCCATATTTATTTAACCTTTTGTTCTCCAGGTTTTCAAATTGAAAATGTTTCCAGGCAGCTTCATTTATCATGCACACGTTTCCATAATCTGCAGGCAAAAGGTCTCTTCCTCTGATTATATTCAATTCAAAGGTTTTAATGAAGGATGTATCGACCAGCAGAGTGGGCGCCACAATATTGAAGTCGGAATTTTCAATATTGAAATCCATGTAGTTTGTTACCATTCCGGGAACACCCTGAGTTGCAGTCAAATTCAAAACGTATGGTGACTTACTGAATTTATCTATTAAAATACCTGGTCTTTTATCATCTTTACCAATCATTATTGGCAGATCAAGTCGAAGTAATTGCTCCGCCTTAAAACCAGGATTGGTATATTTAACATAATAAACCTGTTTCTGGACGATCATTACACAAGAAATCAATACTATAGAGACCGCAAATTGAAATACGGTCAGCGAATTCCGAAAAAACTGCCTGTTACCGGTCAAAACGGACGATCCGCTCAGTACCCTGACCGGACTTATCGATGACAATACAATTGCCGGCCCGCTCCCACTAATTATTCCTACTAAAATTATAGCCAGAGTCAGAAGAACAATATATGGAAAGGTGAATAGCAGCTGAATATCGAGTGATATGCTAAAAATCAACTCATACCATGGCAGGAACACCATCACCAGCACTATACCCAGAATAAAAGCTATTGATGTAATGACTACCGATTCAATAATAGACTGGTAAATTATATCTGATCGTCTGGCCCCGACAGCTTTTCTGATCCCGATAATCCTGCTCTTTTTAATCTGCTGGGAAACTGTGAGGTTGATGTAATTTATAACCGCCAGGGACAAAATTAATAATGCAATTGTTGTAAGTAGTCTTAAAAGACCCGGATTGCCCATGCGGGCTTCGGCTCCGCTAAAACCGACAGTATTGTCGCGCAAATAAATATTTTTCAATTCAATAAAATTTACCCGCTCAACATAAGGTTTTAGTAAATCCGGATTAGAATTAACATGAAGCGCAAGTTCATCAGGTGATGTATTATTATCCAGTTGCAGGTAAATCTGGAAGGGGCGGAAATGAGACATCCTGTAAAACTTGAAATTATCATTTTCCGCATTTAGAATAAGCCCTGCAGAAAAACTTGAATTAGATGGGAAATCTTCTATAACTCCTGTTACCGTTACCGGAAAAACACTCATTATAATGATCTCTTTGTCAATAGGATCTTCACTTCCAAAAATTTTACCGGCAAAACTCTTTGTGACAACTGCAGAATTCAGATCGCTGAAAGGTTTGTCGGATTTTCCCGCCAGGGATGTAATTGAAAACATTTCAAAGAAATCATTATCAGCAGACATGATTTCATCACAAATGTGTCCGGTTTTACCATACGTAACCGGTATGGGATGTTGTATCGACAGACTAAGACATGCTTTCTGTACCTCCGGGAAATTCTCAACCAGTATATCTTTCACACGATAATCAATCATGCTCATGTTGGTTTCTGAATTATTCAGTCTCACGATACGGCTTGAATTCTCGTAGTACCTGTCATATGAGAATTCATGTATCAAAAAAAGTGAGATCGCAAGGCAAACTGAAACACCAAAGGCAAATCCCAATATATTTATAATTGAGAATTTCGTATTGGCTCTTATACTTTGTATTGATGACCTAATGTAATACCAGAACATAATTTTGATTATTAAGTTAATATGCATTTTTTATTTGCCTTGCCGGCAGACATCTGTTCAT
This sequence comes from Bacteroidales bacterium, assembly GCA_007123885.1. Lineage (GTDB taxonomy): Bacteria > Bacteroidota > Bacteroidia > Bacteroidales > PUMT01 > PXAP01. The sequence continues at coordinate 4,105 of SLGC01000262.1, forward strand.
TTATCATTCTGCCTCACTGCTCAACTGGTTTCTTCTTGCTGCTGCCTGCTCTGCCTGGTTACTGTTAGTAGAGCGCCGCGAACAAATTGATTTATGTTGTAGACCAGCATTTAAAAAATCCTTTAGAGTGTTGCGGCCGATAATTTAGGGCTGTAGGAGTCACTCTGCTTAGGCCCGTCTGCAAGCCTGACAATGCGATTTCCGGTTTTGGCAAACTCTTCGTTATGAGTAACCTGGATAATGGTGATCCCCTCCTCCACCGTGAGGCTGATATCATTCAGCACAAAGGTCCGCTGAAACTTGCTGTAATAATACTTGAAGATGTTGCTAAGTGTTATCATGGTTTTTGTTTTTTTTAATTATCTTATTCATATCTCAGCGACTCGACAGGATTTTGCCGGGCCGCTTTCCAGGTCTGCCAGATAGTGACAATGGTCTGCAGAACCAGTACGATGAGGATTGCCTGAACATAAAGCCACCAGTACACCGGCGCTTTTACGGCAAAATTCTGCAACCATCTTTCCAGCAAATAATAGCTCACGGGAACAGCAATTGCCGATGCTATGGCAATCCATTTGATAGTACCTGAATAAAGTATTGCAAGCATTTTCGATGTTGAACCGCCAAGCACCTTGCGTATACCTATCTCCTTGGTGCGGCTTGATATACTTTGAGACACCAGCATAAAAATGCCCATCATCACGATGATTACTGAAATTGCCGCACCTATACGGATAATTTTTACAAGCCTTTCCTCTCCGGCATAATAATTCCGGTAGATATCGGTGGTGTTTCTCGTGGTGAATATATAACCCTCGTCAAACGATTTCAATGTCTGTTCAATCTTTTCCATAGCCGATGCATAGTCGGCGTGTGATGCCAGGCGTACCAGGATGGTACTGAAATTAACGGAATATGCCGTAAACACAAGGGGCTGTATTTCATTTGCAGCGGATGAATAATGAAAATTTCTCACCACCCCTATGACTTCCAGCGGGTCCTGGAACATGACTACCCT
>SLGC01000263.1 GCA_007123885.1 Bacteroidales bacterium
GTCGCCATACTTAAATTCTGATGGAATTTTTGCCGGTTATGCGGAAAGTAAATATCTATTTAATGACCAGATGTTTCCCCCTTGTTGAAAATTACTTTTCATGCAATCATAAATTATTAGTAATCTTGTATCCGGCAGATGTAATGTTAAAATGGGTCTCACCTCATGGAAAACAGTAATGGATTTACTTTATTACAGTGATCTGGATTTCAAAAAGGTAAGCAAGCAGTTTGAAAAGGTTTCCGGGCAATTGTCACGGTCTGATTTCAGTTCCGCTGATGTGAAAAAGATGCCCGCACCATTTATTACCGGGCGCGTCTTGACAGGGCCTTTTGGTGGTTCCATGCCCCGATGGTCTCCTGGTGGTCTCCAGGTGGTCTCCAGGTGGTCCCCTGTTGGTTCCCTGTTGGTCATGGCCTTATCAGCTCTTTTAATCACTAATTTTAAAGATCATGAAAAAGAAAATCTATCTGGTTCAGATAGTGTTAGAAGGCAGCAAGCCCAGAATAAGGAGACGGCTGCTTGTTGCTCCTGACACGTTATTGTCGGATTTTCATCTGATGATCCAGGCTGCAATGGGATGGACCAATTCTCATCTTCATCAGTTTGTTAAAGACCAGGAACATTACACTGGTAAGAAGGAAAATGATGTGGATTGGGATGACTTAGACTTTACAGATTATCAGGGAATTAAAATATCCGACCTGTTAAGGAAGGAAAAGGATAGTATGATTTACGAGTATGATTTTGGCGATGGATGGGAGCACAAAATTGTTCTTGAGAAAATCCTGCCATTCGATGAAAAGATAAAATATCCCGTTTGCAACGACGGCAAAATGAATTGCCCGCCGGAAGATTCCGGCGAAATATGGGTTAATTATAATATGCTTAAGATACTCCAAAATCCGGAAGATGAAGAGTTATAAAAGCCCGGCACATTGCAGTGACGGGCTTTTAAATTTGCGTTATCAGAGTAAAACTTACTCAATTAGCCCATTATACCCTCTCCATCTTGAATGTGACCGGTACCGGATTACGAATAATGTCAAGAACAGGTGATGTATCCTGAACGTACTGGCACAATTCTTTGATCTTTTCTTCCGGCGCATCAGCCTTTATTTTGTATGTCAGACGAATATTTTCATATCCGGGCCGCATGCTGTCCGATAATCCAAGAAATGCATGAAGGTCCAGATCACCTTCCAGTTCCATTTCCAGATTCTCAACTTTTATGTTCTGTGCGGCAGCATTATAAATAAATCCTACGCTGATGCACGATGCAAGGGCATGCAGGACAGTTTCCACAGCATTGGGGGCGCGGTTTTCACCAAGCAGAACAGGTGGTTCATCACCCTCCATGGTAAAAGGTGTGCTGCGGGATGTATCTTCCTGACCCGCACCGTAAAAGGATTTAATGGTCGTTCGCGAATGAGATCCTTCAATCCATTCATTTTTCGCTCGAAATTTAAATTTCGCAATGTCAGACTGGTCTTTGACGGCGTTGATAGTGTCAATCAACTGGTCAACATTTACCCCGTTAAGGTTTTTTGTGCTTGTTTGTGTTGTCATAATTATTTCCTTTTAGGGTTAGACATTTATTTTACTGTAACAAAATTCCGGGCTTCTTCCAAAGCCGGACGATCCGAGTCGCCTGCAATAGTTAGCAGTCGATCGAAAATTTGTTCCGCAATTTCTTCCTCGCCTGCTTCATTTGCTGCCCGGGCGGCTCCCAGGAGTGTTTTGTAGCGTTCCGGCCAGATATTATCAGATTCCAGGTATGCTTCGAGAGCTTCCGTGGGACGGTTCAACTCCATTAGCAGATTTCCGAGAGCTTCATAGGGAGGTACCAGTGCACCCGGAGTTACAGGGTGCTTCTCAATGGTTCTTTCCAGTTCAGCTGCTGAACGTGTCAAATTCAAAGCTTCGGCATCATTACCGCGGGAATGAGCTATCCGTCCGGCAAGCACAAGACGATCGATCTCTATGTATGTAGCCATCGCCTGGTCGCCTGACTCCAATGCTCTTTCACGAAGTTCATCCAGCCGCTCTTCGGACTTAATGGCCTTTTTGGCATCACCGGTATGAATGGCGCCCAATCCGCGGGCAAACCATGTTAAACCTTCTGCCCAGGGGGATTGATCCCATGGCAGATATTCCGGCTTACGAGGCTCAAGCGCTGCAGCCCTCTCCCAATCACGCTGTTCAACGGCAATTCGTGCAGGCATAGCCGCCGCATGAAACGCGCTGACGAAGGTTGGCTGATGCTTTTCTTTACTCCATGCTTCCTGGTAGTAAGATTCGGCCTTTTCATCTTTGCCTTGCTGTAAAGCCGCATATACTATGTAGTCTATGGCATGGATATAATGATGGGATTCGGCATCACCGGCCGGATGGTCAAGCGCAGCTTCGGCAGATTCTATATTCCATTCAATAACCTGGGGCCAGTCTCCAAGGCGTACATAGATATGCGAGGGCATATGCAGGGCATGTGGTACTTCCGGCGCAATCTCGCCATACACCTCTACCATATCAAGGGCATTTTCGGCCCGGCCATCAACATCGGTGGCATGAATACTGTAATGAATAGCACCGGGATGGGTTGGAATCTGCTCGAAAATACCGCGTAGAACTTCTTCTGCCTCGTCAAACAGAGGCTCTCGTTCATCGGCATGTTGCGCGATTGTAAGCAGTGACAACCCGTATAATGCCGCAATATCCGGATCGTCCGGATATGCCCGGTAGGCATCTTCCACCCCATCAGTCCATCGCTCCAGCCGGGTATGGAAATCGGCTGTTTCTGGTTCCCTGAAAAATCCTGCGGTTGATTCAATCAGGTATCTTTCCCGTTCATTATCCACCAGTTCCCTGGCTGTTTCGATTTTTCGCCAGCCGCGCTGCAAGTCCTCTTCATCTGGCCGCGTTCCCCATAGAGGCTGGAAAAGAGTAGTTGCTACACCCCAGTATGCCATGGCACAATCAGGATAATTCTCAATAATATCTTCGAATTCAGCACGTGCAGATACATACATCATATGATGCATCATACCCAGTGCATAGTCGAAATCCTCGCGCGCCTCATCACAGGAAACCCTGAAATTGACATCACCTATAGATGCGCCTTCAGGCAGGGGATGATCATCATGCATGTGTTCATGCTGGGCCAAACCGGATGTGCTGAAATTTAAAAAAAGCAAAACGATGGCCACATGCATCAATACTTTTATTAGATTCTTATTTTTCATATCACCTTCCTCCTTTGTTTTCAGTTTGACTTTTCTTCTGTTTTATTATTTAAATCCCTGTTTTCATCTAAACTTCTTCCTTAGGTTCTGGTGCTGATTATTTCGTTCTATCCTACTAGTTTTATCCTGTTTTCAACACAAAATTACCAAACATAAAAAACGGTTCAAACTTTTCTTTGTCGATGTTTTTTAAAAATTAATTACTGGAGAACAGATGTCCATGATCACTCAGACATTCATTAAATGATTGATTTGCCGATTATTGCTTATATTCAAAAGGTGAGCGGGGAGGATAAATCCTATCTGATCAAATACCTGATGATTTTATAAACACTTTAAAAATAATTCAGTTGCAAGATCTGCAATCTTGTGTAAACCGCGATTATCCATCAACACTTTACCGGTTAATGAAAATGCCATCGAGATTCAAATATGGACAGCCATGTTGGCCAATCTATTAATAACCCTCGTTACATACAGCATAGGTAGTCATATTCCAACTTTATCTATACGGCAGCAATTGATGAATTAAATAGATCATACATAGCATATTCATATTGTGCATTACGCAAAGTGTTGGTTTTTTTATGTATTTTGGCCTGATGACGCAAAATTTGGTTAGAAGATGGCAAGGATAAAGGTTATACAACAAGGTGAAGCTGACGGAAGGTTAAAAGAGATATATACTGGTATAGTCAGAAAAAGGGGGAAGCTGGCAGAGGTACACAAGATACAGAGTCTTAGGCCTGAAAGTATTGTTAATCATATGGATCTTTACATGGAGATCATGTACTCAAGATCCGATCTGACAAGGGCCGAAAGGGAGATGATGGCAATTGTTGTCTCGGTTATCAACGACTGCGACTACTGTCGGCTGCATCATGCTGAAGCACTGAACCATTACTGGAAAGATGATGACAGGATAGTAAGGTTGACGACCGATTTTACTAACGCGGGATTAAGTGAGAAGGAGGCACTGCTATGCAGGTTTTCAAGGGAGCTTACCCTAAGGCCGGAAAGTTTTCTGGAAAATTCATTGATTGAAGATTTAAAGAATGCCAGCCTCACCGACAATGCTATTCTTGATGCAACCCTGGTTGTTGCCTATTTTAATTTTGTAAACAGGATTGTTTTGGCCCTGGATGTGAAAAGTGATCCGCAGGAGCTTAAAGGATATGACTTTTAATTTATATAAGTGCCGTAAAACCCGCGTACTTTTAAGACACGATCATTTCCCGTTCATAATCACCCCCAGGCAGCCCGGATAATAAATGGGGAATTGCCCTTCCTCCATCAGCACAGACAAGTTATTCATCAATGGTTTTTTAATAATCCATGTAAGTATTTGATGGTTTGTCCGACTATTCGAAAAACTTAAAACAAAAACCTTTCTATCATGAAACGGAATGTATTAATTATAGCATCACTTTTATTTATTGCCGCATCATGCGAAAATGAAGACGGATCACCCGCTGATACCAATCTTCAGGATCCTTTAGCCGGCGAGTGGCTTGTACCAGATAATGAGATTTTTGACGGGGGGCCTGGGAAAGACGGTATTCCCGCGTTAAGCAACCCTGAATTCATATCCCCCGATGATGCCACCTACCTTAATGATCATGATCTTGTCCTTGGATTTATCAGGAATGGAACAGCCCGTGCATATCCTCATAATATCCTTGACTGGCACGAGATTGTAAACGACAGCTTTGACGATCTGCATGTTGCTGTGATCTAAAATCGGACTATCCACCACCGGAGGAGGTGGCTTTTACCCCGATTTTTGCTCCGCACCGCGAATTTTTTTAATCGCACATGCCTTTCGGGCAAAGCCCCGCCAGGACATTACCGCGAC
>SLGC01000423.1 GCA_007123885.1 Bacteroidales bacterium
CATAGCGCTGAATATGTGAGTAAGGATTATATTCGGCGATACGGTCGACTGGGAAGAAGTTTGGGGTGCCCCGCCATACCGGTGAAAAACCACAGAGAGATAATCACCGCCCTATCCGGGGGTTCCTGCCTGTTCATTTATTATCCTGACCCTGAATATTTTGAGAAAACGCTCATGTTAAGTCATGAAAATGCTCTGGCGGGTGTACTGGCTTTTCTGGATGAATTCCCCGAACATCAGAATTTAATTGCCGGAATACTTTTCATCAAGGGAATTGCTTCCTGAGCCATCCTAAAAGCGGGTCCCGGAAGCTCCAGAGCCACCTGGGCAGGAGCGGTAAAATATTGATATTAAGTGAGTGATACAGCTTAGGTTACGGGATTCATGTCATTTTACATTAGTCCGGATTGCCCATTCTTCCCACATCACGGACAGCTTTTCAACCATATCGGGATGGTTGCCGGCAAGATCATTCAGCTCTGTCCTGTCCTCTTCCAGATCATATAGTTCCCACTCATCTCCTGAAGAGACCAGTTTCCATTTTCCATGCCTGATTGCATTATATCCCAGGTGTTCCCAGAAAAGAGTTTCATGCTGCTCCTGCTCACGACCACGCAGCAGAGGAAGAAAGCTTATGCCCTCCAGAGGCTTAAGCCGGTTACCATCGAGTGTTTCAGGATACGAACCACCCGCCATATCAATGAAAGTCGGCATCAGGTCTATTATGTGGGCAACATGATCTGCAATCTGGTCTGCTTCGATCACCTGGGGCCAGTGTGCTATAAAAGGAGTCGCTATTCCGCCCTCATGCATCCATCGTTTATACCTGCGGTATGGTGTATTTCCGGCATTGGCCCAGGCACGACCGTAGGAGGCATATGTGTCCGGTGCACCGGGAAATATATCAGGTGTAGTCCCGCCCCGTTCGAAGTATCCGTGCCTTGTATCAGTACCCTGGATAACCTCGGCCGATGCCCCGTTATCCGAAAGGAACATTATAAGTGTATTATCAAACTGACCGTTCCTTTTCAGCGCTTCAATTATCAGGCCTATGCCAAGGTCCATGCTGTAAACCTGGGCAGCATACACGGCCATCCTGTACGCCTCCCATTCCTTATGGGGTGCATCCTCCCAGGGAGGTATACCCTCGTCCCTCGGGCTCAGGGCCCATGCTTCATCCACCAGTCCCATCCCAACCATCCGCTCATACCTCTCTTCCCTTAACCTGTCCCATCCGGTGTCATAAACACCCTCGAACTTTTTGATATGTTCAGGCCTGGCATGCAGGGGCCAGTGCGGTGCAACGTGCGATACGTACAAAAGGAAAGGTCTTTCAGGATCCGCTTCGTCAATGAAGCGGACTGCCTGTTCATTTATGGCTTCCGTATAATAGAAATCGTCCCGTGGTTCAATAAAGTCATTGTCGGTCATTAGACTGACAGGAGTATAAAAACTGCCGGCCCCGGCCAGTGTACCGAAAAACCGGTCAAATCCCCTTTGCACCGGCCATGTATCCGGATGAAGTGTGGATTCGGGGTCATTGTAATCATAGTGTGTAACATGCCATTTACCGCTCATAAATGTCTGGTAACCTTCAAGCCGTAGCACCTCGGCAAATGTAGCGCACTCTTCGTTCAGGCGTCCGAGGTAACCGGGTCTTTCCGATGGTGAAACCATTGCCCCCACTCCGGCCTGATGGGCATACAAACCTGTTAACAGTGCTGCCCTGGTGGGGCAGCACCGGCCACCATTGTAGAACTGGGTAAAACGTATTCCGTTTTCGGCAAGCATATCCAGGTTTGGAGTAGGGATCTCACCTCCATAGCAGGAAATATCACTATACCCCATATCATCAGCCATAATCAGGATAATATTTGGTTGTGGTGATTTTTCATCCGGCGCCTGGCTGCAGCCGGTTAAAAGCACGGATGTCAGTCCGATACCGATTGTACCCATAACAGGCTTCCAGGGCAGGGTTCCGGGAAGAGCACAGGGAGTAATCCGGGATTGATCCTTTTCCATTATTGATTCGGATTTAGGAATATTAAAATAATTTACTTGCAAATATTTTGCCGGCTAAATTCTCTTATAGTTTTGCCCGTATCGGGAGGTGTTCCTGAACCTGGATAGAGCTGTTTCGGGAAAATCCTCCGGAAGGCCGGCAAACCCGGGCAAATCTGCACAGCGCCCCCGGGTAATTGCTGTTTAAGTGCACAAGATACCTGTTTTTTTTAATCTGCTCAATAGCAAATGTGACATCCCTGTTTACCTTCCGGCCATCACTACCGGCATCAAGGACCGGTAACAGATTACTGTTTCAGAAATTAATTGCCGGAATACTTTTCATCAACGGAATTCCTGCCTGAGCCATTATAGATGACAAAAATGCTTGTAAGAAGCATGGATATGTCGAGCCTTGCGGCATGGGCAAAAGTCCAGAAACCGTCTGCAAGTTGAGGAATTTTGGTCGTAATTATTGCAACCACCATGGTAATTGCCAGGGGAATGGCAGCAAGCCGGGAAGCCAGGCCGATCAGGATAAGAAGGCCTCCCAGGGTCTCAAAAAAGCCTACAAAATAAGCTGTAAATTCCGGAGCCGGAAAACCCATTTCAATAAAACGCCCCGGACCCATCTCGTCGGGAAAGACGAATTTTTGAAGACCCGCAACAAGGAATACGTAACCCAGGATAAGACGGATTAGCATATATCCCGGAATTTGATTGATCTTAAAAATCTTGTGCTTCATGCGTAAAAAGTATAGTTATCAAATTGTTTAACAATGATTACAATTACACGATCCGAATGTTTTGTTTTTCAATCCACGGATGCTCCATTGACCTCCGGTCGATTTTACATATATAATTATTTTTTATCATTCTAAGCCAGATGTAAATCGAAATATCCTCATGCCCGGTTCATCAGCAAAGAATTTAGTGTTCAATAACTCTTCCCTGAATATTAAACAAAGGAAGGGAAAATATGTTTAACAAAAATGTGGTTTAACGGTATGCCATTTTGATGCTCAACCCCTTATATGTCGACCAGCCTTCTTTATCTGTTAGCCTTATGGCGAAATGGTAATCCCCTTCATCAAATGAGCCGCTGTTATTACTTGCAGGAATAATGATTGGCAGATCTGTTTCATATTCTCTTGATCCACCGGGAATATTATAATCCTGAATAAAAACAAACGGATTGACCGGTACTTTGACCGGGTCCGGATTACATTCTGTTATCTCGGTACTGTGAGAATGGTGATCGAAATTATGGTGGATATCGATACTGAATGAACCGAGTTCAACATTATCAGTGAATAAAACCCTTAAATTGAAAGCTTCACCAAAATACAGGGTATCACAATTTGCCGGGAATGCCCCTTCAATATACAGATCAATCTCCGGCTTTTCAGTGTCAATGTCCCTGTCCCTTTCACAGGAAGTGAAAAGGATTGCAACAAAAAATGCAATAAAAATATTTTTCATAATTCTCAGAATGACCTGTTTGAAAAGAATAATTACAAAATTCGCTAAAATCCAACTATCAACCACTATCCCACACATGCCTTTCGGGGAAAGCATCGCCAGGACACGACCGCGACCGGATACCGGCAACTCACAAAAAAATGATCGCTTCAGGGCGGGGAATATCACTTGGAGCTTCAGCCTGTCAGGGCTGCAGAATTTCAATTTCATCATTGATTGCAGTTTGCTGCCCTTCCATATCGGAATATCAATTACAGGAACTTCAGCTTGTCAGGGCTGCAGAATTTCAATTTCATCATCGATTGCAGTTTGCTGCCCTTCCATATCGGTAACAGTCAAAGTGAAATGATAATGTCCCGGTTTTGCACCGGCTGGAATATCAATATCTTTATGAAATTTGGTGTTTTTCAACCCTGAATATTCTGTGAAAGTTGTATCAACTTCCCATTTGTCGTCATTCAGTCCTTTTGTTCCATGTGAATGTTCGGGATGAATACTGATTGTTATCCTGTCAATCCTTCCTTCGGCAACTACCTCCGCGTCTATGTGCAGATCGCTGCCTGCAATTCCGGTTTTACTGTTACCGTGTCCCAGCTCAGTGATGGTAACAACCGGCCCGGGTATTGATTCATCTTTTTCACATGAGTTGAAGAATAAACCTGCCGTAAAGGCAGCTGCAATAAATAATATCCGTGCGTTCATAATTTAAATTTAATAATTAAACATATTTTTTACTTGATGTAACCCTTTACTAAAAAGATATATAAATATTCATAATGAAATTCCTTCCCGGTTCCGGTACATTGATCAGCCTGTAATAGCTGGTATGATTAAAATACCTGTTGTTAAACAGGTTCAGAACCTGTAATGAAATATTTATCCGGTTACTTCCCCTTTGGATCTCTCCCCCGGTACGGAGATTGAGCACCTGGTAGCCATCTGTAGTTTCTTCAGGCGGCACAATGTTATACTGGGAAGCAGTAACCCTGTAATCAAATGATAAGTAGGCATTCTCTGCAAATGCCAACCGTGGCTTTTGATAGCTGACATTTAAAATTGCAGAGGCAGGAGGTGAAAACGGCAGGGTAAAGCCTCTCTTTTCACCTGAAAGTTGTTCGGAATAGATGTATTCACCAAGGATACCAAATTGCAGTGATTCGAATAATTGATAACGGGCATGAAGTTCGCCACCATATCGCAGAACCTGGCTTTGCACATAATTGTAAACCTGGTGGCCGCCGCCATAGAGCCTGTCATAATCCGGAGTGGGATTGAGGTAAATATAATTCCCGAAATAATTCAGGAAAGGGGATACTTCGATGGAAAACTTCCCCGTACTATATTCTGCACCTCCATCAATCTGATAGGAAATTTCAGGCGATAATCCGGGATTACCAACCTCATAGCTGAAATTATGATAGTTAACGCCGTTAGCTGCCAGTTCTTTGGCAATGGGCATGCGGAAGCTTTTCCCGATATTGGTTTTTAACGTCCAGTTTTCCGGTGTAAAGGTATATCCGGCCGACCATGAAAGATTTGAAAAACCGCGGTCAATACTGCCGGCCCTTTTCAGGAATTGAAAAGTTGTATCATTATAGGCGGCTA
>SLGC01000140.1 GCA_007123885.1 Bacteroidales bacterium
CATCACCAATATAAAAATAATGAAAAGGATGACGTCAATTAAACCAATTGCTGATGAGTCCATTTTTTGACGTTAGTTAGAAATGAATATTTGATTTTCTGAGCTGCCGGGCAGGCTATAATTGCCTTGCCATTGTTTGGAAATCGCCAATCCTGTTTTCTGATTTCAGATTTTGAAAGATCTCATTTATTCTACCCAAATGTCGGGAAGCATCGGAAGCATGGATAAGGTGAATTTTCGGTAAGGGTGCCATAATAATAGACATTAAAATAGCTTACTCATTTACACACATATAAATATACAAAATTAACTCCTTACTGTTCAATCCAAGGTTATATTTATGTGGTTTTTGAATCTGGCAAGGGATTGATGTACTAGCGTTTAATGTAGCTAGAGCATTTTACCTTCTTTGGCAAATTCCCTGTGGATGTATTCCTGTAAATGCGCTTCGTCTATCACCGATTTACCGGAAGCAAGTGCCTGCAGGCATACCTGCTGCACTACATTCACGATGTTTGCTCCGGTCATTTCATACTGGTCAGCAATCCGGTGCAGACTTAAGGATGAATCGAAACTGATTTCCGGTGGAAAGGCATTTTTCCATATTTTCAGGCGCTCTGCTTTTTGAGGCTTAGGAAAGTGGATGATGGATTGAAATCTTCGTACAAAAGCTTCATCCATATTATCCCTGAAATTGGATGCGAGAATTACCAGTCCGCTATAAATTTCTATCTGCTGCAATAAAAAAGAGACCTCCTGGTTGGCATATTTATCATGCGCATCCCTGACACTGGTGCGTTTGCCAAAAAGGGCATCGGCTTCATCGAAAAACAGGATCCAGTTTTTATTTTCGGCTTTGGCAAACAGATTGGCAAGATTTTTTTCTGTTTCCCCGATAAACTTGGAAACTACCATTGCCAGATCAATTTTATAAACATCTTTACCTGTATATTTTCCCAGCAATGTTGCCGCCAGGGTTTTTCCGGTACCCGGTGGTCCGTAGAACAATACCCGGTAGCCAGGCTTGACCTTGTCTTTCATATTCCAATCATATAAAAGGGTTTGTCCGTGATTGATCCATTTTTCCAGATCAGTGATCTGATGAAAAACACGTTTTTCCAACACCAGATCTTTCCACTCCAGGCTGGTTTCAATAAGCTGTGCAGGAAAATGCATTCCAAATTTTGGTTTGTTGATTTTCCCCACAGTTATTAAATCCAGATATTCGGGTGACATAATCAGTTTGCCACACATGCCGGGCTCTCCATTAGGTGGATTTTCCAGCCATAAAAGCTGTTTTTGGGCGAAAAAATGATTCCCATTGAAGTACCTGTGGATCTTAAATCTTTTTTCCAGATCATCACCTGCAAGGATAAACAAAACCGTTTCACCTGTGGGAATGAAACCACGGAACTGTTTTCCCCTGACACCTCCCAGTTGCGGAAAATCGCCTGGTTTCGGAAGCTTTTGCTGGATGATCTGATCAAAGAAGTTTGGATCGAGGTGGGGGGCCAATGCAATCAAAAAAATGATATATTCCTCTTTTGTCCACCCTGAGAATAGCTGTAAGGAGGGTACTTCAATTTTTAAATTCCAGTCTTCCTTTTCGGAATCCGGGTCAAAATATTGATCAAACCGGTAATTAACCGCGATTGCCAGGTCATTTAAAAATTTTTGCAAATGCTTAATCTCTGATTTGGTCATATTCTTATTCTTTTAATTATGGGGATAGCCTGCTTCTAAACAGGGTTGTTATTACTAAATTTAAAAAATTCCCGGCCTCTTATTCTGCCAAAATCACGGCAAGCTAAAACACGGATACCCTAACAACGAAAATGCAGTCCTGTCTTCTGAAAATGAAAATCTAAAAAGTGGGTTATTCATTGAACAAACTGGAAGGGGATATGTTGATTTATTTATCCTTATCCTAATTTTTTTGTGTCAGAAATTGCATTAGATTTTTTGTGTCTCATCCACTTTGTTGGTAAATTTTTATCATCAGAAAGTTAAAATACAATTTCTTATGTTGTATCCCGCCTTAAATACAATTTCTGATCAGTTAAATTCCAGCATCTATGAGAAATGGGGAGAAACCATCAATGGGACAAATGAAATCGTCCAATTGAACAATATCGCAAACATTAACGATGAAAAAAATGACCTGCAGAATAAAATCATTTTTACTGTAATTAAAGTAGAGGAGGAAACAAGCCTCAAGAACGCGAATTGCTATACCAAAAAAGAAAACTCTCAAATAATAAAGCAGCATCCTCCCCTTTACCTTAATCTATACCTTCTGGTTTCCGTAACAAAAAAAACATACAAAGAAGCCCTCCAGCTTCTTTCCGATACGATCACCTTTTTCCAGGCACATAAAATATTTCTCATTCAGTTGGAAGATGAGAGATCAGCAGACATTGAGCATTACAGGATTACTGTCGAGCACCATGAAATAAATCTTCAGCAAGTATTTGATATGTGGAGTAATTTAGGAAACAAACATTTTCCTTCGGTTTTCTATAAAATACGATTGCTGAAGATTTTTGATGACGAAGAATTTGAAAACATTAAGCCCATTGAAAAGATAAAAGTTCAATATGAAAATAATGATCATTAACCAATTTGGTTGAGTCTTAAAAATGGATCCCGTATCATTTTCCGGACTCGTTTATTAAACCAATATAAAACAGGATGAAAAATGGTTACAAAAAGAACCCCTGGCGTATACATTGAGGAAATTTCATATGTTCCTCCCGCCGTTGCCGCTGTAGAAACTGCAATTCCAGCCTTTATAGGATACACTGACCTTGAAAACAACAAATTGGAAGCCAAAAAGATCGAATCGCTTTTGGATTTCGAAGATGCTTATTGTGACTGGGAAAACTGGAAGCTTACATATAATGTCAGGGAAGATACCAGTGAGGAAGACTTTTCCAGAAACGAGCTCTACTATCACATGCAGCTTTATTTTGCCAATGGGGGTGGCAGGTGTTATGTAATTTCCCTGGGCAAAAAAAATAAAAATACGGGCGGAAACAAAGCTGATTTTATGGCGGCTTTGGATGTGCTTTCCAAAGAAGATGAGCCCACCCTGATCCTGCTTCCGGAAGCCAGCCGGCTTGCCTACCGAAGCTGTATGGATGTCTACCAGGCCGCCCTTGCCCAGGCTTCCGATCTGATGGACCGGTTTGTTATCCTTGATGTCCCAGAAGCGGATGATGAGGTAGACGCTTTCCGGAATGGCATAGGGATCAATAATTTGCGTTTTGGAGCAGCTTATTATCCTTATCTGAAAACTTCAATCAGCAAATATGGCCTGTTAAATGCTGAGGATTTCGAATTTAAAAATATCCCGGCGGAGGATAATAAAAGGCAAAAACCAGAAAATCTGCCAAAAAAGGATGACGAGGGCCAAAAACCAGAAAATCTGTCAAAAGAGGATGATGAGAGCAAGAAAACCAAAAATCCGAACCCCAAAAAAGAGTACGGGAACCTGGAAACCACAGAGATGATACGATCTATTAAATCCCATACATTGACCTTGCCACCAAGTGCAGCGATAGCAGGTGTTTATGCAAGTGTCGATGACTCCAGGGGTGTCTGGAAAGCTCCTGCCAATGTTAGCCTCAAACTGGTCAGAGGCCTGGCAAGAAAAATTACCGATGAAGAGCAGGCAGGCCTGAATGTCGACGCGGAAGGCGGAAAGTCCATTAATGCCATTCGTCCATTTACCGGCCAGGGTATACTGGTATGGGGGTCACGAACTTTAGCCGGCAATGATAATGAATGGCGATATGTAAATGTCAGGAGATTTTACAATTTTGTTGAAGAATCTGTAAAAAAAGCTACCCGGAAATTCGTATTTGAAGCCAATGATGCCAATACCTGGGTAAGGGTTGGCTCCATGATCGAAAACTTTCTATCTAATTTATGGCGACAAGGTGCATTAGCCGGAGGCACTGCTGATGAAGCTTATTTTGTGAAAGTGGGACTCGGTGAGACAATGACCAATGATGATATCCTGAATGGCATTATGATAGTGGAAATTGGCCTTGCTGCCATCAGGCCTGCCGAATTTATTATTCTTAGATTCTCTCATAAGATACAAGAATCCTAATATGCAAACCTAAAATAAAAAAATTATGGCTGAAAAATATCCCATACCCAAATTTCATTTCCAGGTGGAATGGGGTGGCTCTAAGATCGGCTTCACTGAAGTTAGCGGACTTGATTTGGAAAGAGAAGTCATAGAGTACCGCGATGGTGCCAGTGTAGAATACTCCAAATTAAAAATGCCTGGTTTGGCCAACCATAGCAACATTACCTTAAAAAGGGGTTCCTTTAAAAAGGACAATGAATTTTATGCCTGGTGGATAGCCAGCAAACTGGAGACAGTTGAAAGACGGGATCTTGTCATCAGTCTGTTGAATGAAGACCATGAACCTGTAATAACCTGGAAAGTCAAGAATGCCTGGCCTTCCAAAATCCAGTCTACTGATTTAAAAGCGGATGACAATAGCGTAGCTATTGAATCAATGGAAATCGTTCATGAAGGACTAACCATCGAAAATGGCTGATTATTATCCACCGGCAGGCTTCCATTTCCTGGTCAAATTTGAAGATTTTAACGGGGAAAAAGATTCCCGGTTTCAGGAAGTGAATGGATTGTCCGTGACGGTAAGTACTGAAGAGTTTGAAGAAGGAGGTGAATCCCGGTTTAAGCATGAACTGCCAAAAGGAACCTCTTATGATAACCTGGTATTAAAACGCGGCATTATTAAGAATTCTGAAATTGCAGAATGGTGTAAACAGGCAATTGAAAAACTGAATTTTGAGCCTAAAAACCTGCTGGTAATTCTTCTGAATGAAAACCATGATGAACTATGTTCCTGGAATGTTGTACATGCCTATCCTGTCAAGTGGTCATTTTCGGGTCTCAATGCTGAAACCAGTGAACTGCTTATTGAAAGCATAGAGCTCAAATACCACTATTTTACATTAAAAAACCTTTGATATGCCAATAGAAATAAAAGAACTCATTATCCGCGCTTCGGTAAGGGAAAAA
>SLGC01000164.1 GCA_007123885.1 Bacteroidales bacterium
AACTTTCCGGCCTCCCAGTTCATACGTGTTGCAAGCTGGGTGTTATCAGAATGGAGTGAAGTCAAAACACCACCATCCATCAACAGCTTTGCATTGTAAAGGATGCCGTCTGCCGCCTCTACCTTGAATGAGCTCCAGTCAGTCCAGATAACCGCTGCCGCGCCATGTTCACGCAGCTTGTCGGCAATTTTGTATCCTTCAAGAGTATGCTCAAAAGAGGTGATATGAAAATCCAACTCTTCAGCCAGCCTCATGAGCATCAGCATTTCATCCTGACGGTAGGCGTGGGCATGTACGATCCTTTCCCCTCTCAGTACCTCAAGCAGGGCTTCCATTTGCAGGTCTTTTCTTGGCGGCAGGCCTTTCCGGTCAGACTCCCATGATTCCCATCTCACTGCATAATCCTTTGCTGCCTGAAATGCATCACGGATTATCTGCTCCGCTCCCATTCTTGTATTCGGATACTGAGCCGGATTACGTACCACGTTTTCTCCCAGGGCCAGCTTCAAGCCGGGCCTGGCACCCTGTAGTATCATTTCTTCCGGAAGACCACCCCAGCGCATTTTAATGACAGCATCCTGACCACCAACAGGATTGGCTGATCCATGAAGCAGGTTTGCAGTTGTCAGCCCACCGGCAAGCAGGCGGTATATCCAAATATTATCCGGCTCAAGAACATCTATCACCCTTGTTTCCGGGGTCATATTGTTCCCAACCTCATTAACTCCCCCCCTGATGCTGCTGTGAATATGGGGATCGATAAGACCGGGAGTCACATGCTTTCCGGTTGCATCGATCACAACAGCATTGCGGGGAGCCCTTAAATTTGTTCCCACCTCAACTATCCTGCCCCCGCTGACCAGCATATCGGCATTCTCAATTTTACCGGAAGGTCCCTGTGTCCAAATTGTAGCATTCCTGACAATCACATTGCCGGGCATTTGCGGCATTTCCTCCAGGCCATATTCCATAGAAGGATAAAGCATTCTGCCTTCGGACATAAGCGAAGGCTTCCCCGGTTCGCCGGCCGGTTCACTGAAACTTTCGATACGGTCCGCCTTCCAGTTTATGAAACTGCCGTCAGCCATCTCTCCGATACCATAAAGTTCATCCCGGGAAAATGAAGCTGAAAGCCTTATTATTCCGTCAAGACCGATAGAATCTCCCTGGAAAAGGATACTGATCCTGTGGTTATCAAACTTAACCGATCTCAATGCTGCCTTCTTGTTGTTCCTTTCAATTGCCCCTCGCAGCCGGGATTCCGTCCCTGAAATATCAATTACAGGATCACCAAGTTCATCTGACCTGACGGCCCACTTCCCGCGGGGACAAGAGTCAGCAGGCTTGTCCTTTTCGTATCTGATACCGTCAATCCAGACTTCTTCTATTTTCGTATCGGGATTGAAAAGGTTGGAGCTGGTGACTATAAAACTTGCAGCCATCCCTTTATTTACGGAACCATATTTATTGTCAATCCCAAGTATGCGGGCCGGAGTGGTAGTAAGGGCAGCAAGTGCATCGCCCCGTGCCATTCCCCGTTCCACAGCAATTTTGACCTGGTCGTAAAAAGTGGGACTGTTTCCTGTACCCGAAGCAGTAAAAGCTATTGTGACCCCGGCATCAGCAAGCATTGCAGGATTTTCAGGAGCAAAATCCCAGTGCCTGAGATCCTGCAGAGAAATGTTCATTGCCTTCTCAGGGCTCTCTATATCAGGAACTGCCGGAAAGTTCAGGGGTAATATTACCGGGACACCTGCATCTTTTATTGACTGAAGCCGCCTGTATTCATGGCCGCTTCCCTTTATCCACAGGTCAAGACCAAATTCTGATGCAATTGAACCCGCCCTCATAAAATCAATCTCATCACCAACCTCAAAGAGGACAGGTTGACGACCGTTTCCTGCATCCAGCAGGGATTCCAGGGCTATGTTTGTTTCAGGGCGCACCTGTCCGCCGGGATTATCAGAATATGCCGAGCGGGCCCTTTCATACCAGTCTGCATCATAGAAAGTCTGACGTATAAGGGCAATGCTTCCCATACGTGAGGTAGGATAACCTGTTCCCAGGTCACGGGATCTTTCCAGACTCATTACCTGAGAAACACCGGACCGGATTACATGCCTGTTTATGTCACTTTCAGCAAGGGAAACCAGGGCAGACCTTCCGCGGAATATCCCTTCGGATGAAACCACGTTGGCAATCACAAATCCCTGCGACCGCAATTTCTTTACTTCATCTTCCTTGTAGGTGAAATTTGATGCGGCATCAAACCATGCTCGCACCTGTGGGTTCCAGTGAACTGCGCCATCAGGTGCATCCTGACCGGAAAGACCTATTTCAGCCCACATATCAATAAATCCCGGATAGATCGATTTTCCCTTCATGTCAGTAACCCATGCATCGGCAGGCGGCTGAATGCCGGATCCGGCAGATTCGATTATGCCGTCACGAATAACAAGAGTTCCGTTATTTATGATATTACCGGGACTTGTTACAATCCTTGCATTAGTCAGGGCAACAACATTCGGCGTATTGGACCTGAGGCCTACAGACGGACGGGTCTGGCCATGGATGGCATCCGAAAGAAAAAACAGGGCAAAAAAAAGAACATAAAGATACTTCATCCGTATAAAGCTTAAATAAGTTAATAATCAGTTAATTTAACCATTAAATCCGGCCAATTTGATGAATCCGGAATGGTCAAATGGAAAAGGATTGGAAAAATACAAAAAAAACCAAACGGGAATCCAAATAACCTGATTAATGATTCCATTAACAATTTTTAACAAATAGAATGCATTAAGAATTTTGAAGAATAAATCAGCATTTTTAAAATAAACGGATATATTTAACCCTGAATTGAAATTCATTAAGTTATTATTAAATTATTCAAAACAATGAAAAAATTCTTTCATATAATAGCAGCATTGATATTCGCAGCTTTTGTCCTGTGCTCTTGCTTTCCCCAAAAGTGCCCCGCATATGCTCACCAGGAAAGTGAACAATCCGACCATAACAGTTAAACATGACCGGCAATTCCGGGTTATTTTAAAGGATTCGGCGCTCGCCCTATGAACCGGCACCATCCGGAACTTCCATAGATTCGGCGCTCGCCCTATGAACCGGCAATATACGGAACTTACGTAGATTCGGCGGTCGCCCTGTGAACCGGCACCATCCGGAACTTCCATAGATTCTGCGTTCACCCTGTGAACCGGCAATATTCGGAACTTCAGCAGTTTCCGTACTCGCCCTGTTGCATTCTGACAACGGGGAACATTACTTCGAGACTAACTCAAATTGCTCATATTCAATCACTCCACATCAGAGGGACAGAGGGTGGGCAGGGAGTCAAGATGTTGAATTATCTCATCATAGCTCTGAGTAGATATATCACCTCTAAGGTCTTCACCGGTTCCGGTAACTAAATATTGTCCAACCGGAAGAAGTGAAATCAGATCATTCATATCATACGATGGTAAGCTTCCTGGAACTACATAGAAAGCGTGTTCGGGATCAAAATACTGTTGTTCAACGAGCGCCCTGTTTTTTTGAGGCTGATTTACCAGTACAATCCTGTTATATTTTCCCTTCTGGCTCGTGTAATGGAGAAATGCCTGGCCAGCCAGGCCCTCTACAAGAGCGTCCGGTACCAGATCGTCGCAGGATGCATAATGATCAATGAATTGCATAATCAAATCAATGGCTTCTGCCTGAATTCCGGCAATACTCTTACCTACAAGGTTGGCTCCAAATTTTTCTGCATACATGCTTCTTAAACCCCGGGAGCCGGAAAAAAAATTCTCTGTATTGTTTCCCTGCATATATTCCATGAAAGTTTGACCGGCAGGAAGATCCGATAAGAAATCCCCTCCCCTGAAATCTGTATCCAGCAATTCACCCGAACCAGGGAGGTCGCATGTAATAATGGTGTATCCACTATCTAACAATTCATTAAGAAGAGGATGATCAAGGACCCGGGTTTTGCCATCCGGATGGAGCCAAAGTATGATCCTCTCAGGATCACATTCATTTTTAGTAATAACATAGACTGGTAAAGCATAATTGCCCCGGTTGTTTTCAAGGAAAAACTTTTTTACCTCATGACCCTCACCCATAAATTTACCTGTGTACACAGCATCTGTGAGTACAAGGCCAAAATCAATCCCAGCTGTCTTCGCAATAATTTGCGGCAACTCCTCTTTACCTATATCATTGGTTAATGCATATTTAAGGTTTAAACTAAAAACCGTTTCCCCCTGGAACGAAGTTGCCAGTTGACCTGTAGGGGTAACCATCAGTTCTTCCAGCGAGAACAACTCAACCTGCTCGTCTGAACTTGATCCCGGAAGGCCCAGGTGTTTCTGAAAGAATGCATAGGTGGCTTCCCTGTTTTTCACTGTAGACTGGTGGCCTGCCAGATCTTCTATGAGCATGATGTTTTCAGGCTTACCAAAAAATGTATATGACTTTAATGCCTCCCTGTAGCTTTGATAAGCACCATAAATATTGCGGATATCATTGGTGGTGGTTACAATCAGGGATGGTTTTGGTGCCCTCGCGTGGAAATAATCAGCAAGATCAAAGCCGTTTTTAATGGCGAAATAGGGGTTTTGCTCGGCATCAGGAGTAGGGATCGACTGGAGCAGCCGTTTGTAATCGGTAATGTAATTTTCAGGTGCTGAAGCATATATACGTTCGTCGTATGCCCCGATCTTGGCAGCCGCCATACCACCACCAGACCTCCCGGCAATTCCGATACGGTTTTGGTCTACCTCTTCCCTTGACTCAAGATAGTCAAGGGCACGAATGCCGTCCCAGACAAAAAAGTCGTTCAATGAAATCCCGTTAAGCAGGGTCTGCACTCCGGAATAGCTATGTTCAGATGTTGGTCCGCCTATTTTGGAAGTACCGGTTTCAGGATTAACATATTGCAACCGTTCACCTTGTCCTATAGGATCAATAGCCAGAACTATAAAACCCTTATTGACCATATTAATAATAAAATGCTGGTATCCGTTTGACCTGAAGGCCTCGTTTGAATGACCGGAAAGGT
>SLGC01000112.1 GCA_007123885.1 Bacteroidales bacterium
AAGGAACGGCCATCATACTGTCCCTTTTCTACCAGCGGCAACATTCCCACTTTTCGGAACTGTCGGGCAGGGAGAGTATCATGAAGGCCGTGGAGAATTCCGTGAACTGGATCGCCGGCAAAGGCTTTACCAATGTTGTGCTTGAGGTGGCAAATGAATACCGGCATGGCGGGTTCCGGAACTGGGCGGATGGTGACTGGTTTGTCACCGAAGCTGCACAGGTTGAAATGATCAGGCATGCAAAGGCGTTGAATCCCGGACTTCTCGTTAGCACCAGCGGGATGGGGAATGGAACTTTCCATGAAGATCTCGCCCGGGAATCCGATTTTTTGCTGATCCATTTTAATAATACGGCCCTTGATGACTATGAAGAGAGGATCAACAGCCTTAAAAAATATGGAAAGCCCATCGTTTGCAACGAAGATGATAAAGTTATGAGGGAGGGGGCAATCGGCCTGTTGCTTACAGTCCTTAACGGGGCCGGATGGGGATACATGAATTCGGCGGTCAATCAGTATTATCCATTTGTTTTTAATGGGATTGAAGATGATCCGGAAGTGTACGATATTTATAAAAATGTAGTTACCCCGGGTTTCACCATAGATACCGAATCGCTTAAGCATACCTCAATAACGATTACCTACCCGAATGATGGCGATATCTTCCCGGTAGAACAGGGTATTACGATAAGGTTTTCTCATCTTTATCCTGATCCCCGTGCATCGAAGATTGTTCTCCTTGTCAATGGCGAGCCGGCAGACCAGGTGGGGAACAGGCTCAGATATACCTGGAATACGGAGGACACCGGCATTTATAATTTTGTGGCTGTTGTTTATGACCAGGATGGTACGGAACTTTACCGCTCGGCCAACGTGGATATTATTGTCGAATAACATTGTATGGTTGACTACCGGGCCAGCTTACAAACAAGATCAAGTTTAAACCTGAAAAAATGAAATGGCAAATCTTTTTTTCCCCTGGTTTGTTTATCCTGCAATTCAGCAAAGACTCCTGATCCTGCCTGAAGGAGGCACGGTAAGAACTGATCTGCATGTAATAATCGTTTTATTAAAAAGTTAATTATGAATCAATTATTTAAGATTGCAATTCTGGTTTCATTAGTGATTTCAGGAACCGGTATAAAAGGCCTGTCTGAACCGTACGCCGCCAACCTTTCCTCACCCGCCAATCAATCCGGATCCGTTGCAGGAAATCCGGCGCTTGATACCGAAGGCACTGACAGGCTGGGTATATTATGGGAACCATTCCTGGAATGGGAATTATATTTTCCCGGTTATGAAGGCAATCCTTTCGATCTTGAGGCAAGGGTTGTTTTTACTCATAAGAGAAGCGGAGAGAAGATCTCCACGGGGATATTTTATGATGGCAATGATACCTGGAAATTCCGGTTTACGGGAACACGTACCGGACTATGGACTTTTGAGAGTACCAGTGGTACCGAAGCCTTCAACGGCTATAGCGGAAGGGTAATTATTGAACCGAATCCCGACCTGGATGCCCGGGGATTCATTTCATCACGTGGAAACAGGTTTGTCAGGCAGGGACCCACTGAGCACGATGAGGATGCTTTCATACCAAATGTCTGGATCAACTACCGGAATTGGGGCAGCACCGACAGGGCCGGATGGACCGGTATCTCTTCCACTTTCGCTGATCCGTCAATGGTCGAAGCATTTCTTGATGATGCCGCTTCTCATGGCATGAACGCAGTTCAGGCAATAATTGCCAATCAGTGGTTTACAAAAGATGTGGCCAGATGGGATCATATAGATAATGAAAATCCCGATCCTGAAACTTTTCACGCACTTGAAAATGCAATTATCCAGGCACATCAACGCGGGATGTTTATCCATATATGGATGTGGGGAGACGAGGAGAGAAGGTGGACTCCCGCAGGGCTGACAGGGGGTATTAATGGAGAGGCTGACAGAAGGGTTCAGCGTTACATAGCGGCACGCCTGGGACCTTTGCCCGGCTGGACCATGGGCAAGGGTTTTGACCTGATGGAATGGACCACTACCGGTCAGGTGGCCGAGTGGGTTGATTATTTGCAGGAACAGTCGGGCTGGCCGCGGATGTTGGGTGGGAGAGAGGAGCGTACCTTCCTGACACCCGGAAATACGAACTATTTGTCACATGATCTGAGAATGGATGATAACTTTTATTCCCAGGCCACGGGGCTAATCGATTATGCTGCCGGCAGGCCGGTCTGGCTTACACGCCGTTTCACATGGATGCGCGATAATGTATGGGATGTGAATACAACCCGCCGTGCCCTGTGGCAGTTTGCCATGGCCGGTGGGGTGGGTGCCATCTGGGGGCATTTTCCCCCGGGAAGTTCTCCATATAAAGAGGGAAACTATGATAAAGAACAAATGACCACCTATAGTAATTTCTGGCGGGATCGTTTTCTGCTGGAGATGGAACCGGCCAATGATTTGAGCGATGGTTCACTGGTATTGAAAAAAAAGTGGACAAATTTTGTGTTTTACAAGGAAGATGCCGGGCTGATCCAAATTGATCTCTCTTCCGCCGCCGGTCCGCTAAGAGCTATTGCAATAGATGCAAGAGCTGATTATAAAGAAATTGATATTGGTATTTTTGATCCTGCCGGGCACAGGTGGGTGGCCCCCTATAACTCGGACTGGGCCGTTGCTGTGGGCAACTTTGGCAATGAAATAACCGGCAAAGCTGAAAACCGGCTCAGGATATACCCCGACAATGCCCGCTACCTGGAATATAACGGCGATCCTGTCGTCATTGCATCGAAGACTTTCGGCTGGACAATGCCGGGCAACGTTTTCTTTGACCATGCAAAGGATATTAAAATTGCGCGTGACAATGGCGGAAATTTTCTCAGGATAACACTTTTCTGGCCCGGCCAGGGAGAATATTATGAATTTGCCCTGCCGTGGAAAAAAGATACTGAAACAGGATTGTATGATCTTGACCACTTCAATGATCTCTATTTTGACAGGCTGCAATATGTGCTTTCACTGGCCCGTCACCACGATATGATCGTGAACCTGGAAATATGGGATACCCCCGCGGTGAAAGACAGGCCCACACGCTGGCCGGACCACCCGATGAACCCGGTTAACAATATTAATTACGATGCGGATCAGCTTCCTTCCGGGTCAGCCGAACGACTATTTTTCCGTACCCTGCCGGAGCTCGACGATAAGCCCGTTGCGTTGCATTACACACTTGTGATCCCGGTCAGGTCATTATGCCGGAACTTTATCCTTTTCTTCCCTCATCCAGTGGCGGTGCTGCGCTATCGCATCCCTGAAGGCGGTTTTGAAACCATCCATATCGGAAGGATCGGTAACAGTAACAACACCAAGTTCATTCACCACGTTTTGCCCGTCATCACCTGTTGACAGCTTTATCCCTTTAATATGGGACATCCGCAGCAGTTCTACCGCACTGCCTGTTGCACCTATTGCCTTGCAGTGTTTGAAAGCCTCATTGATGAAATGCATGGCATCACCCAGGTCCTTCAAGGCATCAATATGGTTGCCCCCGGGAATATAAACAGCATCATACATGATTGATGCCGATGTTACATGGATCTTGTCGGGCTTAACCTCTTTCCCCCCCGAGCTTTTACGCATACCGTCAAACCTTGACACGATCTCGGATTTGGCACCCTCCTGCATCAGGAATTCCTGTACCGACTCAAGCTCCGTTTCGTTGAATCCATCCTCAACCAGTATTGCTATTTTCCTTGTCCTGATGGTATCTTTTGTTGTATTTTTCTGGCTGAGTGCGGGAGATTCAGAGACTTTCCTCTTGTTCTCCATTTCCTTTTTCAGCTCCAGCAAAACGTCATAATCCACACCCATGGCCTTTTGCATCTCCACAGGTTCACCGACTCCTATTCCCTTCGCCACCTTTTTGGCAAGGTCAAGATCGACATTTGACAGCATGGCAACCATGTTTTTGCGGACATCCATCGTATTTACCTTCCCCAGCTCAAAATGAAAACCGCTGATGATATGTTTCTTTTCGGCTTCCGACATGGAGTGGTAGAACAGCCTGGCCTGGGTAAAGAAATCCTTGAATGCCTTGCCTCTTTCCCTGACTTTCTTTCCCTCAACCTTTTCCATATGGTGCACATACCCTCCTTCACTGAAAGAGGCAGGTTTGGGGTGACCACCAGCGAGGGTATTAGGGAAATAGTTAACCCTTCCCTTATTAACGGTCTGCCGCATGAAACCATCGCGCTGGTTGTTTTCAACCTTTGCTTTGGGGCGGTTTACGGGAATTTCTGAAAAATTGGCGCTGTTGAACCTGTTGATCTGTGTATCCAGGTAGGAGAAAAGTCTTCCCTGCAAAAGGGGGTCATTTGTGAAATCTATTCCCGGAACCACATGACCCGGATGGAATGCCACCTGTTCTGTTTCAGCGAAAAAATTATCCGGGTTCCTGTCGAGCGACAATTTGCCTATAATTTTAACAGGTACCAGCTCCTCGGGAATAATTTTGGTCGGATCCAGGATGTCGAAGTCAAAATCGAACTGCTGGTCCTCTTCAACAAGCTGCACTCCCAGCTCATATTCTGCAGGATTGCCATCTTCGATCCTTTCCCAAAGGTCGCGCCGGTTGAAGTCGGGATCTTTTCCTGCAAGCTTCTGCACTTCATCCCAGACAAGCGAATGAACTCCAAGGACAGGCTTCCAGTGAAACTTGACGAATGTTGACTTGCCCTCATCATTGATCAGCCTGAAGGTGTGGACACCAAAGCCTTCCATCATGGCGTAGCTGCGGGGCAGCGCCCTGTCAGACAATACCCACATGATCATATGCATCGCTTCGGGCATTACTGAAATAAAATCCCAGAAATTATCATGTGCCGCTGATGCCTGTGGCATCTCATTGTGCGGCTCCGGTTTGATGGCATGGACAAGATCGGGAAACTTAATTGCATCCTGTATAAAGAATACCGGCATATTATTGCCCACAAGATCGTAGTTGCCTTCAACGGTATAGAATTTGGTTGCAAAGCCCCGGACATCGCGGACAGT
>SLGC01000145.1 GCA_007123885.1 Bacteroidales bacterium
ATATGGCTGAAATGCCAGGAATCGTGGTAAATTATAGAAAGTTCGGCCGAAAAACATAGTAACAAGAATCAAGTTGGTGATTTTATCAATTTTTCATTACATTTAGGCAATCGGGGAAATTTTATGGTTATAATAATCAACAGCCGGATATCCGGTTATTTAAACAAATCCGAATGAAACGAAGAATATTTTTAAAAAACGCTGCCGCTACAGCTGCCGGGGCATTTATTGTTCCAACAATTGTTCCTGCCAGTGTTTTCGGCAAAAATGCACCCGGCAACAGGATCAATATAGGTCATATCGGAGCCGGCCGCCATGGCAACGGTAACCTGCGCAGAACTCTCGGATCTGAAAGGACAGTATGTATTGCTGTAAGCGATTGCGACAAGAAACGTAATGAATTCGCCAAACAGACCTTCGAAGAGGTAATGAACAGAAGGGAAAACAGCACCGGTTATGCCGATATAAAATTGTATGACGATTACCGGGACCTGCTGGCCAATCCCGATGTTGATGCCGTGCTTATCAATACTCCCGACCACTGGCATGATCAGCAGGCCATGGAGGCGGCCCTGGCAGGTAAACATATCTACCTTGAGAAACCCAATTCGCTGACAGTTGCTACTGGCCGGGTCATGAGTGATGTTGTTCGGAAAACCGGGGTGATTTGCCAGATAGGCACCCAGCAACGCTCCTCGGAACAGTTCCGTATTGCCGCCGAACTGGTCCGTAACGGCCGTATTGGCAGACTACATACTGTCAGGGTTGGACTTCCAGGTGATCCTGCGGGGCCTGAATTTCCTGTGATGCCGGTTCCTCCGAACCTTAATTACGATATGTGGCTCGGCTCTACGCCGGAAGTACCCTATACTGAAGAAGGAGTACATCCCCTGGAAGGTTATGGGCGTCCGGGCTGGCTGAGAAGGGAACAGTTTGGTGCTGGTATGATAACCGGCTGGGGTCAGCATCATTTTGATTCGGCAATATGGGGAATGGATACTGAATATACAGGCCCGGTATCCGTTCAGGCTGTAGCTGAATTCCCAAAATCTGGCACCTGGGACGTTCATGGCGATTTTATGGTAAAGGCCGAATATGCCAATGGTATTACAATGTATACCAGTGGAGGATTTCCAAATGGTATTCGTTATGAAGGGACGGATGGCTGGATATTTGTATCACGTGGTGATTACAGGGCTACTGACAGTGATCCTGTTTCACGTGTATCAGGAGATAGCAGTCCCCTGCAGGCAAGTGATCCCGAAATTCTTAGGGCACTACCGGGTCCAAATGAGATCAATCTTTACAAAAGCAGCAGCCATATTGGTAACTGGCTTGAATGTATTGAAACCGGTAAGGAACCTATTTGTCCCGTTGAGGTAGGACATCGCGCCTGTACAGTTTGCCTGATAAGCCATATTGCGATGCATGTTCCAGGTAATCTGAAGTGGGATCCGGAATCTGAAAGATTCACAAACAGCGAGGTTGCTAATTCATTGTTAAGCAGGCCACAGCGTTATCCATATGGTACAAACTATGTAAAGATCTAAGGGCCGTATATGTATACCGGCCGCCGTATCCATCAGCACCCGATATATATCGACAGGGAATTTGATCCGGTCTGAAACAAAGGGATCGCTACAGGCTGCTTGAATAACAGAATATCTCGGGATATTTCTTTGCCAGCAGGTTAGAGGCGAGAGTTACGGAATTTATATCCTGATGGGCCAGCCAGGTTTGGGATTGCTGGCTTGATGGCTTTGACCAGAATTCCTCAATATCTTCTATGAGATATAAAAATCTCCCAAGTTCATGGAAATCAAGATCAAGTTTATAATACCTTTCCCTGAGCCCATAAAGCACCCTGAAACCGAGCGAAAGTCCGCATTCCCTGAAAGCCAGCCTGCTGTCCGCCGGCTCAAGCTCATTGTATACCTGACGTGAAAAAGCATGAAGACCCGCTATGCTGTCTGCAAAAAGATATTCCGGTCTTATACTTGCAGGGAGTGATTTCTCATTAATGCTTAATTCAGCTGCCCTGGTTGTATTCAGAAGAAGTGTTCCGATCCCGAGTGCATCTGTTGTAAACCAGTTCATGTCCTGGCAGAGGATTTGCATATTATGTTCAAGTTGCCCGAGTGAATCCCTGTTTTCAGGATCGGCATCTATGGCGCTGATTGTACAGATCAGTCCTTCCAGCGCGTCATGTCCTCCCATGCTTCCAACCATTGGTCTGGTAAGATTGGTGTTCATTTTCCAGAACATCCTGATACTGCCTTTATCCCTGGTTATAAATTTTTCACCAACCTTGATCAATTCAGAAGCCCAGCGGGCATATTTTTGATTGCCGGTTTCCTTGTAAGCCTGAAGCAATGAATTAAACCAGCGTGTCAGGTAATGGAAATACTGGCCATCCCTTTCCCATTCAAGACTTTGCTTATAAGGTTCCCCATCGAGGCGCTCAGATAATTTTTTCCCTATCCGCAAACCACCCGCGGTGGGATGATCCTTGCCTTCAATTGATGACAAACCGCTTATCCATCCTTTTCTTGGGTCGTCATTCCTGAATTTTCCCAATGAAGAATGGACCAGATCTATAAGATAAAGTGCATATGCACGATATTCTTCGCCATCGGGTTCATGTGAAAGAGCAAAGCAGGATTGTACCGCGAATGAATCAGTCCACAAATATCTGCACCCCGGGTTTCCGCCGGGACCGGTTACTCCTGTCCGCCTTAGAAAGTCATCTATTAGTTGCTGTGATACTTCAAGCTTTTTTGCTATCTGTTTGTCCATAGAATTGTGATTGAGAGAGATTAATAAAAAATGGATCGTGACTTTTGTAGAACCGCCTATTTTTTCCCCAATTATGTGTAACTAATTACACTATTTCCTGATGGCAGGGAAGTCCGGATCCCATTCTCCTGCCCGTTATCTATTCCCAGTCAGTTTTAGGCATTCCTTTTTTCCACCTCGATTCTCCTGTATTTCCTGTCATCGGAACAAACCTCACGGGAATCAGGTTATGCTCAATGAAATCATCCTCTCCTTTTTTCTCAACAAGAATAAGCTTTTGCATCGAATCACTGATTGGTGCAAGGATCTTACCGCCTGTTTTCAACTGTTTTTTTAAGGGCACGGGTATCCGGGGGGTTGCAGCGGTAAGCATGATTTTGTCAAATGGTGCTTTTTCCGGCCATCCCCGAAAACCATCTCCATTCAGGACACTTACATTGCTAATCCTTGCCTTTTCCAGGTTTTTTATGGCGAGTTCAGCAAGCCAGCCGACTATTTCCACAGTGTAAACATGTGATACAAGGCGGGATAACACTGCAGCATTATATCCACAACCACCTCCTATTTCCAGAACTACATCTTCAGGCTGCAAATGCATTATCTGGGCCATATATGCAACAATGTATGGCTGACTTATTGTTTGCCCCCTTCCTATGGGAAGAGGGGTATCATCATATGCCATGTCCCTGAATTCATCGGGAACAAATAACTCACGATCTATGATGTGCATGGCTTCAAGAACCCTTTCATCATATATATCGCGTCCCTTGAGTTGTTCCTCAATCATTATGTCTTTATCGTCCATCGTACCTGTTGATTTAATCAATGAACAGCAAAAATCATTCCGCGGAATTTCAAAGAAACCTTTGAATTCCCAATGCCGGTCATAAGTCGCAGTTTCAGGCGGTTTCATTATGACCATGATTCTTGATGGAAATGTATTTTGAAAAAAGTGTGGAATTCACCAGGACATTACCTGGAAACCCGGTTTCACCCGGTTAGTTCAAGTACTATTTTTCCTCTTGTTTTTCCGGTTTCGAGTAATTCGTGAGCTTTAGCTCCTTCTTCAAGAAGAAATGTCTTCATTATGGCGGGACGTACCAATCCGGCTTCCATTAATCCGGACATAAAAAGTAGATCTTTCCCCGAAGGTTTTACCATCACCAGCGAAGCCTTTTTCTTTCTCAGGAAATTTAAAATAAGGCTGATGATCATGCCTCTGCCTGGAAGTGTTGATACATAAATGCCATCGCCGGCTAAGATCCTCCTGCACTTGTCAAAGGAGCTTTT
This sequence comes from Bacteroidales bacterium, assembly GCA_007123885.1. Taxonomy (GTDB): domain Bacteria; phylum Bacteroidota; class Bacteroidia; order Bacteroidales; family PUMT01; genus PXAP01. Next base: position 4,087 of record SLGC01000145.1, read on the forward strand.
TCCGGCTGCATCAAAAACTTTGCGATACCGGTTATTGCTTCTGGTAAAATCTTCTGATTTATAATCAATAACTTCATTTGCACCAAGATCTTTTACAAACATGATATTATCCGAACTGCAAACACCTGTAACATGTGCTCCCATTGCCCTGGCAATCTGTACCGCAAATGACCCTACTCCGCCTGAAGCACCATTGATCAGGATCTTGTCTCCTTCCTTGATTTCTCCGCCTTTTTGAAATGCCTGAAGGGCTGTGAGTGAGGCAAGAGGAGTTGCTGCTGCTTCTGTAAATGAGCTAACTGCCGGAACCAGGCAAAGATGATGTTCTTTCACTGTTGTGAACTCACAATAACCTCCTTTGCCCGTTGGCAGCATTGCAAAAACTTTATCCCCTGGTTTATATCCGGATCTTCTGTCAGCCTGTTTTACTTCACCTGCTATGTCACTGCCGGGGATCAAAGGAAATTTCCATATCCGTGATAATTTTTTCGCCAACCGGTAATTCGTTATCCCTTTTCTGATTTTATAATCCACCGGATTGATTCCTGCAGCATGCACCCTCACAAGAATTTCACCTCGTTTCCTTTCTGGGATTGGAACTTCTCTGATCTGCAGTTGTTCCGGTCCGCCGGACTGGTTAATTACAAGTGCTCTCATAACTATAAAGGTTTTAAGTTATTTCTCCTGTAAAAACAAGAGTCAAAATTTCGTGAAGAAGTTACAAAATTTTGACGGACAGGAGGAACCGCTTCGCTTTCCCATGAATTACACATCAGACTGGCATTACTCAGCGTTTAGGTATAACATGTGTAATCGACGAAGTCAATTTTTTTCATCCGTCTGTGTTTGCGCCGTGAAGTCCGTGAGGTGAGGATTTAAAGGCGAACTAAATATAAGCTTAAGATTTAAATTAATGAAACACCTCTTAGTTTCCCTGCAGGTAGCCAATCCTGTCCGG
>SLGC01000278.1 GCA_007123885.1 Bacteroidales bacterium
CAAAGCACGTATGCACATCCTGCCATGCCTGCTATCCAGGCAGCACGAGATTGGGAAGCCGGTATAACAAGGAGTAGTGCAATTATAATCCCGTAGCTGAGATATATGATAGCTTTTTGAAAGTAGAAGGCCTTATCATAGAACTTAACCTGCCATTTCCATAACTTCAAGTTTCTGTATTTCCTGGCTGAATTATCATACAGCTGTGACGCGAGTATTACACCCAGTGCCAGCGGCAGAGCACTGACAACAAAACCTGCAAAAGGTCCGGGATTGTGGAAAGTGCCAGTGATGTTAAACAGAAAGTGATTGGAAGTGGTCCTGCCATGAAGCTGCATTAATCCCATTGATGCCTGAATGAGAACCATTACAAGCCAGATACATATTACACCCCATGTAAATTCCGGTCTGGAGGACGTTAGCCGGATGAAAAGATAGATTGTCAGCCACAAGCCTGTAAAGAAAGCTGCGTACTCAAATGAGACATAAGAGAATCCGGTTATTAATTCATTTAGAAGGTACCATAGGGAGAAAATCAGGATGCTGGCATCAACAAGTGAAACTCTTCGGACTTTTACGAAAGGAAGCATGAAAATCAGGTAAACAGCAATGCCGGCAACAACCACTTCAATGCCAAATTGTTTTCCGGTGACAATCCCGTTGAAAAATTCAGGCTTTACCAGGAAAGCAGACGAGAATAAAAGTATAACAAATGCAAGATGTAAAAATGTATTTATCTGACTTCTAAGCATGAATTATTTTTAATACAGCGTGTATCTTTTCCCACTGTTTATAACTTTAATGTCACCGGGGGTTTATCTGCTTAACTTTGCTTATTACATATATCATAAAAAAGCTCAGCCATTCGCTCCGAGGCAAAGGGCGGGCCAATTAATTTTATTTTATTCTCTATATTTATCAGTAATGACTTATCTATAACCCACCGGCCGATATCCAGGTTATTTTCCAGGAACCGGTAATCCGGATCCATGACGATATGGAACCGGTCTTTTGGGAGTTCATATTCAGGGTTATAGAGAAGCAAATTATTTGTAAAGCTTTCGTAGCTACGACCAAGTATTATAAAAAGCACCGAAAAATCGTCACTAAGATCAAGGGTATCCATACGTGTTTGCCATTCGATAAATCTTGGATAACAAGGTGAGCAGCCGTCCTCAAGGTAGACTAATGAAATGAAGGGGTAACGGTCGCGAAATTCTCCGAAAGGAATTTCTCTCTCTCCCTGGCGTACGGATTCAAACATCCCTATCTCAAGCGATTTACCCAAAGTTTCCTTAATCATTTTTTCTTCATCTGTGAGTTGGTTACATGAAAACCCGAATAGAAAAATCATATTAAGAAGAAACATTTTTTTCATGATGCCACTTATTAAAATACCACTTTATATATATTAGAGATTGTCATATTATGCTGATATTGTGAGTTTTTTATATAGCCTTCAGGTTAATTAACATTAAGGAGATTACTCAATTTTAAAACAAGATATATCATCTCACTCCAAAAATTCCGGAGTGGTGAAATTCTTCTTAATTTATTTTAATTATAAATAAGCAGGAGTGATTTCCCGTGTTGGCAGAGGATTGACTATTGGAGTGTAATGAACCTTTAAAAAGAGATTCAGAAATTTTCAGTGTCGGTTTAGAACATTGCCATTTTCCGGTTATCACCCCCGGGAACTGAAAATGTTGTTCCCAGGTTTATTCGAGCACTGTGTACTTCTTCCGGGGCAAAGCAAACCGTCTTCGACAAATCCGAAAACAAATCGCATAGGCTTTATATATTCGTATGTGCATGAGCAGTTGTTATAGGTTATGTACGCACCAAGGTTCTTTGCCAAAGAAAGTAGCTCATAAAGTGTACTTTCGGAGACTTGAAGTTTTATGGCCAGTTCCCCGGGCGTTCCGGTGCATTGAAGCCTTATGAACCGGTCAAGCCGTTGAAGCTTTTCAATTTTATGCAGGATTCCCATAACCGAAAATTTTAGTTAATAAAATGAATCGATTATTTACAATAGCCCTCTATATAATAGGTGCATAAATTGAAAAAACGTGACAATGAAAAAAAAATAGTTTCCACGTTTTTTAATAAAAAGTCGAAAAAAACTCCTAGAAAATCAACAAGATAGAGGATGAAAAAAATAATTTAATTTTTTTTTGCCACTGCAAGAGTTTTCTTGATTTTTATTCGACCCCAGCAATGAGTTTAGTCGAATTTCTGTAATTTTACGGGATCAATTTATCCAATCTTTCCAACAGGTACGGAATGGGATTTTCCCCCGGTCTACACAAAACCAGTAGATCTTTCAGCCTGGTGCCGCCGTAAATCCGGAAGGGGTCCTCCACCTCACCACCATCCCTGCTCATGGTTATTATACGCGAAAATCCTTTCCTGTCTTCCTTTTGTATGATTACGAAGAAGCAGTAAAGCTTCTTTTGGAACATTGTCGTAAGTCAGCTGATAATCATCAGCAACCCTGGAGCCAAGTGATTTCCAGCCCTTGTCAAAATAATACAATTCATAGGTGTCACCGGGCTCTACTATATTCTGGCTGTTTCTGGCCATAATCCTCAATGACTCTATCTTTACAGGTTCCCCCACTTCGAGTGCCACCCACGAGCCGCGGGGAGCATTAAAATTGCTTCTTAAATTATTATCAAAAGCATTTGAAAAGATATAATCATCACATGTTGTGTAATCTGAAACAAAGCCGTAAACTTCACCGGTTACAGGTTCTGTGTGTCCATTTTTATAGAGCTTGATGCAGGATATTCTGATATCCTCCGAATCGGACGATACGTACCTGAAATACTTGTAAAGGTTATTATTCTCAACCGGAATTTTTGTAAGACAGTTTATCTCTTTCTCGATTATAAAAATTGTATCTGAATTACTGAAGTTCCTGCAATTACTTCCCTGGATTGTTGCACCTATCATCCCGGATACGAACTCTGTCATCGGCCAGGTGACCGGGTATTTTCGGGAAAGGATAACAGTCTCGGTATCTCCGGGATCGGGTGTATAAAATTTTCTTATCTCCTCGCCATCCCAATTGAAAGGATCAGTGCAGTGAATAATGGTTTCACCATTAGTGTAGCCGGCTATGTATACTCCGGGAGCGCCGATATCTTTAAACGTGACCCTGTTCCTGCGTGCCTTTGTAGTAGCCACGGGGATTATATTTGGTCCCGTACCAAAGGAAAACAAAACAGCTTCTTTGGATTTTCCCGGATTTTTTAAATCTACACTGAAATCTCCTTTTATGGAACCCTTATATTGGCCAGTGACGTTTTCAATGAATTCATCCCGGAGATTTGAGGGGAGGCCTGCCAATTTCTTTTCTGATCTGTTCATATACCGGAAATGATTTCGGAAAACAGTTGTTATTGCAGTATAATAATCCATGCCGATAGGACATTCAGCCGGATCAGCAAATCTGATCTCCTTTTCACCACCGTTAAAGGGCTTTATGCGTGAATCATTGTCAAGCAGGACTGTCCATGAATGGTTTCCCGGATAGCTGGGATACTGAAAAGTAAAATCCATCATTACCGGTATTCCCATGCTACGCATTGCCATGGTTATTAATACATACCGGTGTTCACACAATCCTGCATGAATATTCCACAGATCAACTCCCCCCAGTATTGGCATAAATCCCAACTGGTTGGAGAAATGAAATTTTCCGGCAATGACGTTGTTAATCAAAAGGCCAATTTCCTTTGGATCACTCAAAATAATCAATGAATCTTCCAAATACTCCAATTCATTATGCATCAATGACCTCCAGGGTTGCAAAGGTTCATTTAATATCCTGTAAGGCAGGATCCAGTCACAAAATTCATCGAAATCCAGATGTTGCGCCCAGGGTTTCTCCCTCCACACCCTGAATGCCAGATCTATATTTTTTATAAGAAAATCAGCTGTAATAACATCAAAATCCATTACGTGTTGAGATGCGGGTAGGTTTGCATTGTTCCGGTGATAATCGGCAACGAACCGGTCAAGGAATTCAGGGCAGGGGTCATGTTTTAAAAATGAGTCAATCGCAATGGATAGCCCGGCATAATAATCAACATCCGAATAATGTATACCATATTTTCCCGGCATGTTTTCAATCAGGAAATAAGCTGCCTGAAGCTTTTGATGGTCACCCAGATCCCTGTAATGGCAGATAACCCTTTCAAGTTCAGCCCGGTTGTTTCCTGCTTGATCCAGGGCAGATGATACCCTTTTGGGGACGTTGTTGCATCCCGAATTACAGAACAGATATAAAATCAGAAGAATCAATGTACTGGTCCTCATAATCGTTTCCTTTAAAGGTGTTTTATGCAATTTCGGGAAATTCACTCCGATATTTCCGGAGACAGGAAAAAACTTGAGATTATTTTTGAGTTACCGGGATTTCTTCGGCCCGGTAAAAATACCAGTACACAAGGGGGATGAAATAGAGGCTTACAATTGTTCCCATAACCATGCCGCCTATTATGGCGAGTGCAAGGGGTTCCTGCAATTCCGACCCCATATCGGTGCTTATCAGTACCGGGGTGAGGGCCAGAATGGTGGTAAGGCTAGTCATCACGATTGGCTTGAGCCTCCTTGTGCCGCCGGTATGCAGCGCTTCCATCAGCGGCATGCCGTCTTTTCGCAGGTGGTTTATTGTGTCTATTTTCAGGATTGAGTCGTTTATCACAATACCTGCCATCACCACGATACCTATCATCGACATGATATTTATCCCCGCACCGGCAATGTAAAGGGCAAGGAAAACCCCTGCCAGGTTCATCGGTATCTCCAGCATCACAATAAGAGGCTGAAGCAGCGATTCGAACTGGGCAGCCAGGATAAAATAAAGCAGCAGCAGCGATATCAGCACCACCAGTATCATTTCCCTCAACAGCATGCGGGTTTCAAACCAGCTGCCCGAAAAGCTCACAGCCAGGGCCGGGTCTTCCCTTATTATCTGCCCGACATTCCCGGCAAGCCTTCCGGGCCTGTTTCCGG
>SLGC01000058.1 GCA_007123885.1 Bacteroidales bacterium
GCAGGCAAAAGGCTGGGGGACAGATCTAACCACTGATTACGTTCTTTTTAATTCAGTTTATACTACCTGAGGCCGGTAAACCTGTTTTTGGGCTGCATAGCTTAAATGAAAACCATAAACAAACGCATATCTTGTTTGTTTACATTTCAACTAATCATGGTCATTTACCATGGCACAACAGGAGACATTCATCAGGGAAGACTCTGCAAATGTTCCCCGGGGCTGGAAAAAAATAAAAAAACTTTCACCCGGCCTGATCTGGATGGTGTCCTCAATTGGTTCGGGTACAATATTATTCACTCCCCGCATCGGCGCCCGTTATGAATATGAACTTCTATGGATGGCCATTGCAGTTACAATACTCATCTATATTATCATAAAGGAGGTAGGAAGGTATACAGTGGTGACCGGGAAGTCCATTATCAGGGGTTTTAGTGAACTGCCGGGCCGTCCGGGGAAATGGGGACTGTGGATACTTTTTGCGCCGCAACTTATAGCCGGGTTCATTACTGTATCCGGTCTGGCCGCACTTGCCGGAAGTGCGCTGCTTACTTCATTCGGGGGAGATGTAATTCTGTATGCCCTTGCGATTATAATTTTATGCCTTTTCCTCATTGTTTCCGGTAAATTTCCTGTCTTTGAAAAGGTAGCCACCATAATGGCAGGATTGCTGGTCCTTATCTCGTTTATCACCGCTGCGCGTGTTGTATCCCAATGGGACGCCATAGCAGGCGGAATGGTTCCGGCTATTCCCGGCGATTTTGAAATTGGTTTTGTTCTGCCGTGGCTTGGTTTTTATCTTGCAGGTGCAGCAGGCTTAATATGGTATTCGTACTGGGTGGCTGCCAGGGAATATGGTGGCCCCCTTCTTACCGATGACGAGATCGACAGGCTAAAAGAAAACCCTGCGGAAGAGGATAAGGCAAAAATCAGGAGCCTGAAAAAGTGGATTAAGGTTTTAAATACAACCTCGCTTACCGGGATCATAACAGGAGGTCTTATAAATATTGCTTTTCTTGTATTGGGTGCCGAACTGCTTGCCCCAAGGGAAATAATCCCGGAAGGTGTGGAAGTTGCCGATGATCTTGCCCTGCTTTTATCAGAGGTCTGGGGTGAGATAGGACGATGGTTCCTCCTTGTAAGTATTCTTATTGCACTGCTTGGCAGCGTACTGAGCAATCAGGATGGCTATGGCAGGATGTTTTCCGATGCCACACTGATCGTTGGCCGGAAGAGGGTAGAAGCACTTGCCGGGAAACTCGAAAAAAAATACAAATACGCCGGACGGATCAGGGAAAAACAGTACATAAGCAATTTTTACCGGATCGTGTTCACCGCGGCCCTGCCCGCCATGGTTTATGTCTGGTTCAACGATCCTGTTGAGATCATGTCTGTTGCCGGCATTATCTCAGCGATCCATATACCATTTATCATATTCGGAACTATTTACCTTAACAAAAAAACTATCCCCGTTAATCTTCAACCCGGTATTTTCTCATACATCCTTTTCTGGATTGCCGGATTATTCTATTTTCTGCTCGGTCTGCATCAGGTATTGAGCATGTTTGGACTGGAGCTTTAAAGTCAGTTTATAGTCAATTAAAGTCAGGGATTTGATTGTAAAATTGATCAGATTGTGTTATATTTAAGAAAGTGCTGTTTATATGATCATCGTATCGGCCCTTAAATCCTTCTTTACCCCCAAAAACAGATGCAGGCCGGTGCACCGGAAGTGGAAATTCCCGTGGCCTGAGACCGGAACCGGAATATATTAATTGAATAACCCAAGCCTATGGAACCCGATTTTCTTTATTATGAACAAGGTGTGATCAAATATCATAACCGTGATTACAGCGAAGCAATAACCTTGTTTAACCGGCAGATCCTGAAGACTCCTGAATTTCACAAAGCCTTTCTGTATCTCGGTCACTCAAAATTTGTCCTGGGTGATATTACCGGTGCCTGCCTTGACTGGAAAAAATCCAGGGAACTTGGAAATGGCGAGGCAGAAAAATTCATTTCAAAATATTGCAGGTAAACCAGGTTTGCAATTATTCCGTTTTTGACCAGATGGCCTGGGCATCATAAGTCCGGCCCATTCCGTCAAATCGTCCATGTATATATCCCCTGCCGCCGCTGTAAACAGGCACTATCTCCGGTTTACCCATAAGTGCAGCTTCAAGGCTAAGAAGGGCTAACGGTTCTATTGCGTTGAAATTCGCATTTATATGATTGGTGTCGGGAAGGAAAAAGCCTTTATGAAAACTCCTTTTGAGAATATTGTTCCCGATTACTTCGGCCAGTTCGATAAAGGCGGGATTATCTTCAGCACGGCTTATTTCCAGCAGGGCAAACAAGGCATATGGGTTTGAATTATCCGTTTGCAGGTTCAGGACGGTCTGTGAGCCAGGCCGGGCACCGGGATCCCCCAGCCCCAGACCCCGGAACATGGAACGAACTGTCTCCCATAGATGTTCGTCACGGGTTAGCCTGTAAGCTCTTGAAAAAGAAAATAAAAACTGTTCATTTGCTGTGAAAGGCTCCAGAACCCGGCCCTCTCTTCCGTAATATCCGGTACGGGGGAATTTATATCCGGAAAGATCTGTTCCGTCGGCCCACATTGGCTTAAATTGGTTGTTTACAGGATCATAAGCATGCCGGGCATATGATTTCATACCTTCGACCGACCAGTCAAGAAATTCTTTTCCCTGTTCTCCCAGCCGTTCACTTAACTCAAGCTGAATAAGCTTGGGTAGTGTATAAATACCTCCGTGAAAAAGGGCCCAGCCCTCACGGGCCGTTCCGGGAAAGTCTTTTCCAAATTGATTCTCTGCACGATCACCGTAGCTTGACCAGGTAAGCCTGCCTTCAAGGGGACCTTCTTCAGGCGGGTTTTGACGGCGAACAGGTTTGCTGTACTGGTATACTCCCAGGCCCGTTTCCGGATGCCGTGCCCTTACAAATTGCCCGGCTAAAAGTTTTGCCCAATCCAGTGCTTCTGTTTCACGGTTTAAATGATAAAGCATTCCTCCGGCATATATAAGGTCCGAACCAGCATTTATAAAAGTGAGGCCATCCCCTTCAAAAAAAGGTTCAGGCTGTATGAATTCATTATTCCACAGGTTCCCCATGGCCAGTCCGTATCGTCCGTGCCTGTTCATATCCAGCCTGCTCCAGTCGAATATATGCGCATTCCAGAAGGCTTTCAGGAAATCTGCGGTAGCCTCGCTATCTACCTCCCACATCAGGTCATAGAACGGGAAATTATTTTTAAACTCGTGGCAATCGGCATCAAAATGGCCCACCGGATCCAGCGTATTCATATCGATTATCTGGTGCCCGCCCCAACGGAGCAGTCCGCAATCACTTCTCAGGTAATCAAAGTGATAGCTGATGGCTTCCCTGGCAATATTACGAAATCGTTCGTCGCCCGTGATATTGCTCAACCCGGTAAGAGTGCGGAAAAGATTTTGTTGATTGGCCAGATTATGAATAATATAATGTTCTCCTTCATAAATCCATTCAACCGGTTCTCCTGTAAGGATATTAATTCCATCGGCAAGCAGTGGAGTAGCTTGCCCGCTCCAGCGATCACTGCCGCTGGCAATTACATTTTCAGCGAAAATCCTAACTGATTTCAAACGCTCACTTTCTGCCGGTGCCTGTGGTTGAAAACTACAGGAAGTTCCCGCGATAAGGATCCCGGTAAAAATTACGGGATATTGCCATATGCATTTGCACAGTTTCCAGAGGGGATCAGCGACTGCACTCCATATCTTATAATCAAGCCTGTTAATCATAATCAACTTTCACGGCTACCTGATACCGAATGGCTGGGTTCCGGTAACAGTTTCCCCGGGGCCATATAGTTTAGCTCTGATATAGGAAAGATCTTCACCCAGACCGGCAAGGTTAACCGAGCCTCCTTCATGGAGTACCCTTCCCCCTGATATCCATACTATAGATTCATAACCTGTGGCATTTATATCGATCCTTCCTCTTCTTTCATTAACGGTAATTGATTCGATAACGGGAGGCGAGGGACCATCATGACCTTCGGGTGCATAGACGAAAAAGCTCAGTCCGTTCACCATTCCATGGCGCACTGATTCATGAGTCAGTTCGGGCAGAATAAGTTCAGTCCAATTGCGGCCAAGCTGGTTCAGGGAGTGCATATCATCATTTGAATAACCCCATACAGGCCTGTCTGGCATCATTACTGTAAGAATTGAATCCCACATGCGCCTGTCATTCGGATAACGGTCACCCTGGTTATAAACCTCCAAACCGAAAAGATGGTCATAGTTCCCGTATGCATCAAGGTACCATTGCAGATTGTAGATCTCCGGATTTCTTTGCTGGTAACGACCCGGGTGATAAAGCATGGTAATCCCGTTCTTTGCCGCTGTGGCTTGAAGAGATTCTTCCTCCGTAGTAGTGCCGTTATGGTCGTTGAAAAAGCTTCCCATATGATGGTGCCTCGACAACTCGTTTGATTGAATATCGATCATTCCGAGAGCAGCAGGATCGCGGTTCTCATATATAAGATCCTCAGGCATCGCTTCAGGAGCACTTTCCATCCTGTTCAGGGAGGTCGTACTTGGTTCGATGGCGGTAAAATTTGTCCATGGATAAGTCACTTCATTATGATCGGTAATGGCCAGGATATCATAGCCTAATTGATGGTATGTGTCAACCACTGTTTGTGGATTCATCCTCCCGTCACTGTTTGTAGTATGAGTGTGGAAGTTTGCCTTGAACCGGGAATCATTGACCCAGTCAACTTCTGCATAGGGATTACTAATATCCCAGCCAGTAGAGCAGCCAGTAACGAGTAAAATTAGAACTACTGCAAGTAATGTGGTCTTAGTGTATAAACGGTTAATCATAATTACAGGAATTTAATTTATAGTATTTGGATTTTTAGCAGAATAGGATCCTTATTGGTCGTAAATTAATCTAAATTAAAATAATAACAAAGCTCCCGGTAAAAAGTTTTATGCAAAAATAAAAAAAAAA
>SLGC01000358.1 GCA_007123885.1 Bacteroidales bacterium
AAGTCCTGGCGGGGCTTTCCCCGGAAGGCATGTGCGATTTAAAAATTCGTGGTGCGAAAAAAAAGGCGGGGTTAAAGCCGCCTCCTCTGGTCGTGGTCAAGTCCTGGCGGGGCTTTCCCCGGAAGGCATGTGAGATTTAAAAATTCGTGGTGCGAAAAAAAAGGCGGGGTTAAAGCCGCCTCCTATATTTGTGCCATCTGGTGATGGATAGTCCGGGCGAAATGCTAGATCGTTTCCATCATCCTGTCCATATAGAAATTGAATCTTTCCCGCATTGGAACTGATAGCTGCACCTGGTCAAAAGCCTCTGTCATCCTGACTATCTCATTCATCAGCTGCATCGATGTACGCATGTCGATGTCCAGGTGGATTATCAGCCTGGAGGGGAAAGAGAGGTAATAATCCATATTGGCGGCTTCATGATCGAAATAATCCTCGAGTATTTCGTTGGCCCTTTCGGGGGCTCCTGCATTGAAATAAGCCTCTGCAACGGATAACAGTAAAAACTCGTGAGGGATTCTGTCGGTTGGCATCAGTTCCATGGCCCGGTCAAGTACCCTGAGCGCCCTTTCAGTATCACCCTCCTCTACCAGTGCATTGGCAAGCCTGGCAAATTTGTTCCTTAACCTGAGAATACTGAAGGTACGTATATTATAATGATCCATATGCACATCCGGCTCGTTCATTCTTCCCCAGTCGAATTTATGCATAAAATTTTCATACATCACCTCAGTGTTCACCCTGCCGTACTCAAACCCATCTGCCGGGGTACGGATGGGAACCAGCCGGTAGGCAAAACCTTCAAGCTGGAAGTAGTCCTGAAGGCCAATGGCATCCTCTGTTCCCGGACTAATGTAGTAAACCGGTCTTTCCCAGTCGTTGTTTGCCAGAAAATCAAGCACCATCATCTGGTTTTTGATCAGGTAGTTTTCCTCGATCTCCCATTCGATCGATTCAACTATCTCATCCCTGAGTCCGGGTGCAACGGTGTTGTTTTCTATCACCTTATCGGCATCCACCCTTATCCTGAACCGCCTTGTGGGAATGAAATCGATCATGCGCCTGTCAGCCAGCCTTACCTGGCTTGCGGGCGAATCATCGGCAATAAAATCAACTATATCCCTAACATTCCTGTGATCCTCAACACGGTCAAATATGTAGATCAGGTTATTGGTGCCATCCACATACTTGCGCCTTGGCAGGGAAAGAGGTACCGGGGGGGCATCATTTTGCTTCTGCTTCATCTGTTGTATATACCATTCGGCATTGAGCAGCATCAGGTTGACCACCCTCACATCGGTGCGCACTCCTTCCACCTCCTGTGCATACCACAGCGGGAAGGTGTCATTGTCGCCGTGAGAGAAGAGAATGGCATTCGGCGCTGTTGATTCCAGGTAGTTGAATGCAAAATCCCTTGCGGTAAACCTTCCCGAACGGTCGTGGTCGTCCCAGTTCTGCTGTGCCATAAGTGCGGGGACCAGGAGAAAAGTGACTGCTGTAGCTACTATACTGCTGAGCTTAAGCGGCATCTTTTTATTGAGCCACTCAATGATGGCAAGCACCCCCATTCCTATCCATATCGAGAAGGCCATAAAGGATGCGGCATAGGTGTAATCCCTCTCCCTTGGCTGCAGCGGCGTCTGGTTCAGGTAGATGATAATTGCCAGTCCCGTGAAAAAGAAAAGCAGCATCACCACGACGAAATCATTTTTCTGTTTTTTATAGTGATAGAACACCCCCAGAAGTCCCAGCAGCAGCGGCAGGGCAAAATAGGTGTTCCTTGCAGGATGGTTTGCAATATGGTCCGGCAGGTTATCCTGGGGGCCAAGCCGGAGGGCATCTATGAATCCGATCCCGGTCAGCCAGTTGCCGTTGAGCAGCTCGCCATGACCCTGGTGGTCGTTCTGCCGCCCGGCAAAATTCCACATAAAGTACCTTCCGTACATATGCCAGACCTGATATCGGAGAAAGAACCGGATATTCTCGGTGAATGTAGGACGGACCACATTCCGCGGTTCCCCGTCAATGGTTACCCTCACCTCTCGTCCCTGAACCATTCCCCACCTTTCATATTCCCTGACATGGCCGGGATTGTTGCTCCACATCCTGGGAAAGAAACCGGTCAGATCCGGATGATGTTCGGCCTCTGCTCTTGGAGTTGTTTCGACATAACGGCCATCCTCCATTATATACTGCATCCGGCCTTCCCTTATATCGACCTGCGGTGCGGTGTAATACTGGCCAAAGAAAAGGGGATTGTCGCCATATTGTTCACGTGCAAGATAGGATATCAGCCTGAAAACATTATTGGGGGCATTCTGGTTCATCGGGGGATTGGCTGCAGCCCTTATTACAACAACTGCATATGATGAATAACCGATCAATACCATCGTAAGTCCCAGTATGATTGAATTAAGAACCGGCCGCTTTTTTTTGTGCGTCCACATCAATCCCCATGTTAGCAGTCCGCCCAGAAGCACTATGAAAAACAGGACCCCGCTATGGAAGGGAAGGCCGAAGGAGTTGACGAACAGCAGCTCAAAAAAGCTGGCTACCCGGGCCACGCCGGGAATGATAACATATACAAATGCGCCCAGGAGTATTACTGATACAAGTGCCGCGTAGATCACCCCCTTTCGTGTCACCCGGTATTTACGGAAATAGTAGACAAAAACGATTGCCGGTATGGCAAGAAGGTTAAGAAGGTGAACTCCTATGGAAAGACCCATAAGATAGGTGATCAAAATAAGCCACGCGAATGAGTGTTTATGATCGGCCACATTTTCCCATTTGAGAATGGCCCAGAAAACCAGTGCGGTAAACAGTCCGCTGGTTGCATAAGCTTCTGCCTCTACTGCTATAAACCATTGTGTATCGGAAAAGCAGAAAGCCATAGCTCCAACAAAGGCTGAACCGATAAGTGCAAAAGTCTGCGGAACCGTGGGCTCCTGTCCGGGAGAAATGAACTTTTTGGCAAGGTGGGTTATTATCCAGAAAAGCAGCATGACGGTAAAAGCTGCGGCCAGCGCCGACATGCCATTCATGAACAGTGCCGCAAGTGAAGGATCGGGAGCCAGCATGGTGAAAAATCTTCCCATAAGTATGAAAAACGGGGCACCCGGAGGGTGGGGCACCTCCATTTTGTATGCCGAGGTAATTCTCTCGCTGGCGTCCCACCAGCTGGCAGTGGGTTCCAGGGTCATAAAATAAACCGATGCGGCGATAAGGAAGACCATCCATCCTCCTATTATATTTATTTTTTTGTAGGTAAGTTCCATTTCTTGATTATAGATTATTTGCAGTATTTTTGTAATTTACCCGGTGAGGTATTATTTTGGTTTTAGGAAAGTATCATAACTTGATTGCTAATTTAACTGGCGAAATTATAATATTTGCACTTAAAAATGGCATTTTATGATGTAAATACTACTCATTAATGTTTTTGGTTAGCAAACAAATGATTAATTTTAGCATAACTACTGCATGTAAATTCTTGTTAACGGTGAGAGCATATCTTTTGTTTTTCGTCTTTGTCTTTCTTTTTTCCTGTTCCAGCGAAAGCAGTTCATGTGATCCCGGAAACGGAAGTTTTTATGAATCCTCAACCATATATGGCCAGGTTAACGGGCTCCCCGGAAATAAGGTGCTTCTTTTTGAGCTTTACGGCGACGAGGTAAATATACTTGATTCTGCGATGGCTGATTACAATGGCAGCTTTGAATTATATTTTCCTTCCCAAAGGGAACACGGACTATACCGCCTGGCAATGGGAAAAAATGTTCAGCCCGGGTATCATGATCAACACCGCCAGCATTTTGACATTATATGGGATGGGAATACTGTGGTATTCCATACCGACTATACATCTCCGGTTGACAGTATGAAGATACTGCTTTCGGATGAAAATACCGGCTATTACCAGCTGTTGAAAACAATGAGCGATTATTACCAGCAGATCAGTGTACTCAGTTCTGCACTGGTTCATTATCCTGATGATGATAATTTTTACCGGCGGCTGGAAAGACAGTACCGCAGGGTGCAGAATCGCCGTTCCAATTATATTGATAATCTGACCAAAAGAAATGAAGGAAAAATATTTGCCAGTATAGCACGCTTCCATAAAATGCCCAGGATAAGTTCATCGGCCACAGCCGGCGGGCTTGAAGAAATGAGGGATGATTATTTTTTCAAAGGCCAGTTCGCCGATGCCGTGATCCTGCGTACCGACCTGATCCCTGCCAAGCTCATCAGGTACCTTTCACTTTATAAAGCCGAAGCAGGTGATGATCATGATGATCTGCAGGAAAGCCTGATAGAGGCTGTAGATGTTATCATGCAGCATGCGGGGGAAAATGAGGATGTTTATTATTTCGTACTTGAATATCTTATAAACGGTTTTGAAAGTATGGGTGGAATGGAGATGGTTGCCGGCCACCTGATCAGCCATTATCTTCATGGCGACAGGTGTCCGAGGGGGCACCCCGTTGAACCGGAAACACCCACTCCCGGACTCAGTGAAGGAGGATCTGTTCCCATGTTCACCTTTACAGCAGTTGATGGCAGGTTCATCGATCTCCGGGATATCAGTGCCGATTATACCCTGATACTTTTCTGGGGAAGCTGGTGCCCTCACTGCACGCATTTGATGGATGATCTTTACGAACTCTATACCCGTTTCCGGAGGGAAAAGGAAGGATTTCTGGAAGTTGTCGCCATCGGGATAGAAGATGACCGGGAGATGTGGCTCAAATCCATTGAATCCGGCGGATATGACTGGATAAACTACAGCTCGTTGGAGAGGTGGGATTGTCCCATAGCCCGGCAATACGGACCCGACGGTACCCCCACTATGATCCTTGTTGACAGCGAAAAGAGGTTTATCCAGGAACCTTTAAGGATCAGGGCACTCGACAGGTATCTCTCAAGGCAGTTCCGGCAGTAAGGCACATTGTTTTACCGGTATTTTCACATTTCTTTGCTGGCGTTGCCGTCGATAAATAATTTAAAACGACCTGCATATGATAAAAAACAATTCCCCATCAGAAGATTCTGCGGCCCGCGGAAACGGCGCATCTGCCAAATCCCCGAAAGCCACTTCAGGCAGCAGGACAGTGAGAGACAGCCCGGCGACAGCCGGGAAGAAAGGGTTCGAGGGTACCAAAATTGTCGACGACGTATTTACCGATTCGGCCGATATGCTCAAAACACGATTTGAGTATGATTACAACAGCTATATCGACATGTTGTGGCGATCCAATCCCGATATTCACTCGATCCTTAAATCAGCCGGAAACCTTGAAGCCGCCCGGGAACAAATGTACAACTATCTTGACAGGGCAGAGAGAAATATTTTCACGGTAGATAACGATCTTCATATTCTTGAAAAAGCTACGGTCAGGGAATGTATATGGGTGTTCAGGAGCATACTCGGCCCTGTGAACGAGAAGCGCACTGCCACCTCTGCGCTTGACCTGCTATGGGAACTTGCCCGGAAGGGTGAGGAGGCGGGTGAACGCACCTCCATAGCATTCCTGATGGAATTTATAAACATTTTCCGCGGCGTAGCCGGCAAGGCCAATATATATTATGAGTCAAGAGGTGCAAAAAAAGGGATTCCCGGTTTCCTTAAAAAGGAGGGCAGGGAAGCTTCCGCTGCCCGTACCCGTATTCTTGATGAGATGGGTGCCGACATGAGCAAATACTTCAGGAAATATTTAAGCGGGCTTGAGCCTGATGTGATAGGGTGGAGGGAAGAGAACAAGAACAACGTTCTCAGGCATTTCAATGCTAAGGCGGACGACTGGTACGATTACCGGTGGCACCTTAAAAATATAATCAGGAATGAGAAACCACTGGAGGAATTGATCGAGATATCTCCTCTTCAAAAAAAGGCCATTAAAAAGGCATCAGAAAACAGGATCCCTTTTGGTATTACTCCCTATTACCTTTCACTCATCGACAAGCAGATATCTGTCGGATATGATCATGCCATAAGGGCCCAGGTGATCCCTCCGCCCGAATATGTAGATATGCTGGTTGAAAATCGTGATGTAAGGGGCATGAGATTCGATTTCATGGGTGAGCACGATACATCGCCCCAGGAGCTGATCACCCGGCGCTATCCCGGTATTTGCATTCTTAAGCCTTATAATACATGTTCGCAGATATGCGTCTACTGCCAGAGGAACTGGGAAATTGAACAATGCATGGATCCGGATGCCCTGGCATCGGACAGTCATATCGACAACGCCCTCTCATGGCTGGATAAGCACAAAAACATCGGAGATGTACTGATAACCGGCGGCGATCCGATGATCATGGATGACGAGGTGATCGAAAGAATGCTCGAGGTGCTGTCGCGGAAAGATCATATTTACCGTGTACGCTTTGGTACACGGACACCTGTTGTTTTACCGATGCGGTGGACACAAAAGCTGGTATCCCTGCTTGAAAAATATATAATGCCGGGCAGGCGCCAGATATCAATTGTCACCCATTTTGAGCACTCCTACGAGATAACCCCCGAAGCTGCGGCCGCTGTCAGTATGATACGGAAGGCAGGTATGGCTGTTTACAATCAACAGGTGTTTACCATTGAAAATTCACGGCGCTATGAATCTGCAAAACTAAGACTGGATTTGAAGAGCATCGGAGTTGACCCCTATTATACCTTCAATATGAAGGGAAAGGAAGAGACCCGCCGCTATATGGTACCGATTGCCCGTCTGCTGCAGGAAAGAAAAGAGGAAGCCAGACTGTTGCCCGGACTTGACCGCACCGATGAACCGGTGTTCAATGTCCCCAGGCTTGGGAAAAACCACCTGAGGGCATGGCAGGATCACCGGGTGGTAATGATAATGCCGGATGGTTCAAGAGTTTACGAATTCCATCCGTGGGAGAAGAATATTACACCTGTGCCTCCCTACAATTACATTGATGTTCCCATCTATAACTATCTGGAAGAACTTGCCGCCAGGGGCGAAAATATAAGAGATTACCGCACCATCTGGTATTACTATTGATACCTGGAGCCCTGTTTACATTCAGCCAAAGCCGGATCATCATTTCGGCAGCCATTTCAACTTTCAACTTTCAGGGAACCCTTTGATGGGATAACTTGTCCCGGCTCAAAAATGACTCTGCCGGTCGTGCAGAACAGAATTTTTTTGTAATTCTGATTAGAATGCTTAAATTAGACTCGATTAAAATAACGAGTCTGTGTAAACCGTTATTCTTACCGGGGTATCAGATGAACAGAATTTTTCTTTGTAATTCAGATCAGAATGTTTAAAATGGACTCGATTAAAATAATGAGTTTGTGTAAACCGTTATTCTTACCGGGATATCAAATATTTTCATTTCGATTTTCGTTTACTATTTATTTTGAACTTTAACTCTTAACACTCAACTTTGAACCTTGAATCGCAAGAATCGATGAACAGTAAATTGTTCCGCAGCATTGTGGAAGATGCTCCGGAGCCAATTTTTATTCATACGGATGAAAAGTTTGCATATCTGAACCCTGCTGCCTGCCGCCTGTTCGGTGTCAAAACTCCGGAAGAGATGATCGGCTTTCCCGTAGTTGATTATGTACATCCCGGTTACAGGGAACTTGCCCTTGAAAGGATACGCCTGTTATACGAGCACCGGGACCGGAAGCTTGAAGCGGTTGAACAAAGAATACTCAGGAAAGACGGACCGGAGGTCTGGATAGAATCATCCGGTAAACCTATAATATTCAACGGCAGGAAAGGGGGACTGATCTTTGTCCGCGATATTTCCCGCAGGAAAAAAATGGAAATATCACTGCGTGAAAGTGAGGAGAAATACCGTAAGCTGTTTCGTAATCATGCGGCTGTGAAGCTTATAATCGACCCATCTACCGGAAATATAGTTGATGCAAATGATACCGCTGCCCGGTTCTATGGATGGAGTGTGGAGGAATTAAAACAGATGAATATTTCCCGGATAAACATCCTTTCTGATCAGGAGGTTAGAAGTGAAATGGAACTGGCGCGCAGGGCGCAGAACAACCATTTTAACTTCAGACACAGAATGGCGGATGGAACCATAAAGGATGTTGAAGTATTCAGCAGCAGCGTAATTATGGATGACAAGGAATTTCTCCATTCAATAATTCATGATGTTACCGAAAAGAAAAGGGCAGAAAGACAGCTTGTGCTCCTTAGCCGGTCAGTTGAGCAGAGCCCTGTTTCCGTTCTCATCACCGATATCCACGGGACAATTGAATACGTCAATCCCGGTTTTGAAAGGACCACCGGCTATTCTTTTGAGGAGGTGAAGGGAAAAAATCCCAGGATCCTGAAATCCGGCCACCAGTCGCCCGAATTCTACCACAGCCTGTGGACCACCATATTATCGGGGAAGGACTGGACCGGTGAGTTCCGCAACAGAAAGAAAAGCGGCGAGCTATACTGGGAGCAGACCGTGATATCACCTATCCTGAACAGCAAGGGCAAAGTTACCAATTTTGTCTCCATCAGGGAAGATATTACCGAAAGAAAAAAGATGATGGAGGATCTGGTAGCGGCAAAGGAAAAAGCCGAGGAGAGCCACCGGCTGAAATCAGCCTTCCTGGCAAATATGAGTCACGAGATCCGTACCCCTATGAACGGGATACTTGGTTTTGCCGAAATCCTCAAGTCACCCGATCTGTCCGGAGAACAACAGCAGAAATTTGTAAGTATAATAGAAAGCAGCGGCCGGCGAATGCTTGATACGGTGAATGATCTTATAGATATATCAAAAATTGAAACCGGTCAGGTCAAGATGTATATCTCTGAGACCAACCTGCAGGAGCAACTTGAAAATCTTTATCAATTTTTTAAACCGCAGGCACAACAAAAGAACCTGGAGTTAATACTAAAAGATCCGGTGCCTGAGGAATGTGCAGTCCTGAAAACAGACAGGTCGAAGCTGGATTCCGTGCTGACCAATTTTATTAAAAACGCCATTAAGTTTACCGATCAGGGAAAGATCGAGATAGGATGTATCAAAAAAGAGGGTTTCCTGGAATACTATGTTACAGACACAGGCATAGGTGTGCCGGAAAACAGGCAGAAGTCGATCTTCAACCGTTTTGAACAGGCCAACGTAGAGGATGAAAAAGCTTTCCAGGGATCGGGACTGGGATTGTCCATAGCAAAATCGTATGTTGAAATGCTGGGCGGTGAGATACGGCTTATTTCGGGGAAAGGTCAAGGCTCAATATTTTCTTTCACACTGCCATGCACCTGTGCTGCAGCCGCACCAAAAATAAAAGAGACCGGACAAAAACGCTCTTCAGGTACCGTCATACCCGAACTTAAAGGCAAGCATATCCTTCTTACTGAAGATGATCCTTTTTCAAGGGAAATGATGATTTACCTTCTGGAGAGGACCGGGGCCACGGTAAAGTCAGCCTGGGATGGGATTGAAACCATGGAACTGTTCCGGCTGGAAAAATTCGATATCGTGCTGCTTGATATCCAGTTGCCAAAGATAAGTGGTTATGAAGTTCTAAAGCGGATAAAAGAGATCGATCCTGACGCTGTAGTTGTCGCCCAGTCAGCCTACGCTATGCTGGATGATATCAGGAAGTTCAGGGAGGCAGGATTTACCGATTACCTTACCAAGCCAATCCGCCAGAAAAATTTATACGACCTGCTTTCCAGGTATTTAAGCCAGGAGCATCCTGTGCAGCAGAGCCCGGAATAATTACCGGATCCTGTAAGAATATAAGACACATTAAGCCGGGGATAACCTTCCCCAGGCTGATCCATAGTGACGATCAGATCCTTTTATAGGTGCGGAATATCATAGAATATTTGTTGCGTTCATCTGCCGGATGCTTTGTCTCCTCAACAATTTCCCACTCACCTGCAACAAACTTTGGAAAATAAGTGTCACCGTCAAACTCGTGTTCAATAATGGTAATATACATCCTGTCGGCAATTGGTATGGCCTGCTCGTATATCTCGCCCCCTCCTGCAATGAATATCTCCGGCTCCCCGGAAACAAGTTCCAGTGCATGTTCAAGGGAATCGGCAACGAGGCATCCGGGAGCCTTGTAATCCGGCTGGCGGGTTATTACAATATTCGTTCGCCCGGGCAGGGCTTCTTCCATCGATTCAAATGTTTTCCTGCCCATGATCACAGGCTTGCCCAATGTCTTTTCCTTAAAGTGTTTCAGGTCGGCCGGAAGATGCCAGATCAGGTCATTGTCTTTGCCTATTACCCTGTTCCTGGCCATGGCTGCTATTATGGATATCATAGAAAAGGATTTAATATATTGACGTCTGTTTGCTTTGCATACCGGGGGCACGGTTTTTAAACTGAAATTTTACCTTTTATGTGAGGATGGGGTTTGTAGTTTTCCAGGGTGAAATCCTCAAATACAAAATCATCAATGTTTTTCCTTTCGGGATTAAGCCTCATAACCGGCAAATCCCTCGGTTCCCTGGAAAGCTGGAGCCTCACCTGGTCAAGATGATTCAGGTATATGTGTGCATCGCCGAAAGTATGGATGAACTCCCCCGCGGCCAGGCCTGTTACCCGGGCAACCATCATGGTCAGCAACGAGTATGATGCAATATTGAACGGGACACCAAGGAAAATATCGGCGCTTCTCTGGTACAGCTGGCAGGAAAGCTTACCTTCCGCCACGTAGAACTGGAATAGGATATGGCAGGGAGGAAGGGCCATTTTATCAAGATCACCGGGATTCCAGGCGCTCACCAGGTGCCGGCGCGAATCGGGATTGTTTTTGATCGAGTCGATAACTCCTGCAATCTGGTCAATGCTCCTGCCTCCGGGTGCAGGCCATGACCTCCACTGGTATCCGTAAATATGACCAAGCTCGCCGTTTTCATCGGCCCAGTCATCCCAGATCCTGATATTGTTTTCCTTCAGGTAGGCAATATTTGTTTCTCCCTTGAGGAACCACAGCAGTTCATGAATTATTGAGGGAAGATGCAGTTTTTTGGTTGTCAGCAGAGGAAAGCCCTTTGCCAGGTCAAAACGTGCCTGGTACCCGAAGACGCTGATCGTGCCAGTCCCCGTGCGGTCTGCCTTTTCTGTACCGTTTTTCAGTACATGGTCAAGAAGATCCAGATATTGCTTCATGAATTTTGGCTGCTTTTAGTCATAACTGTAATTATAGAATTTAAGAACATCCGACCGCCTTACCCTTTCTACCGTCACCCTGGTTATCCTTACACTCTCAACCGGCCTGTCCCTCTCATCTGTGGGCAATTCGGCAATCCTGTCAATAACTTCAAGTCCGCTCATCACCTGTCCGAAAATGGTGTATTCGCCGTCAAGGTGCGGTGCTGCCCTGTCATGCCTTACTATGTAGAATTGAGTGGGACTGGAATTTTTTAAAGGATTCCTTTCACCCCCGTAACGGGCGGCCCCGATTGTTCCACGGCGGTGACTGAATCGGGGATTGATCTCGGCCGGTACATGGTCGGAAATGATTCCGGGATCGTACTGCCGGGATATGTTGCTGGTGGCCGGGTCGCCCGACTGGATCATGAAATTTTCGATAACCCGGTGAAACGTATTGCCATCGTAAACACCGGCTTTTGCAAGGTCGATGAAATTCTCCTTGTGCATGGGTGTATCGTCGAAAAGAAGCACCTTCATATTCCCCATATCTGTAACCAGGGTCACAAGGTAGTCGTGTTCCTTGTCCGGTATGGGATCCTGTGCAGGGAACCAGCCAATGGACAGAAATACAATGACCTTGATTGCTGCCACTGCTTTAGCGGTGCCGTAGAAAGGCATTTTTCGTATCTGGCTGTAGTTATTTGTCAACTGTATCATTCTGTAAAAACATTTTTTCATAGGTCAATCATTCAATGAAATACATGTCCGGGATCCGATCTTGTCAGTGCCGGTTACGGCCGGTCCGAAACCAGATTTGCAAAAATAGAGCTGACAGATCATAATTCCGAACTTTTATGATAATCAACTCCCCTGTCGCTTAGATAGTTCATTATGAAATTGAAATTTTCCTCATTTTCTCCAAGATATTCCGGGGGACAAATGCCCTTCCGGCTGAACATGCCCCGGTCGATCATATGAACTGCGGCCGCGCAGGTATAGCCTGTTGTACGGGCCATGGATATGGTACCGGTTGATTTGTCATACCGGTCGTGCAGGCTCCAGGTAATGGTTTTTCTTCTTCCCGTGGTTAACCATTCACCGGCAAGGGGAGTGCCTTTTTTCCCCGGGGGCATTTCAGAACCCTTGATGATTATACGCATAACAGTAAAATCCTCTTCACCGGGTTTCAACTGCCAGTTGGGGAAAAGCAGCCTGGCAGTTACATCTATTGGTCTCACCTTTATCCCGTCAATATCGATTGCTTGCTGAGAAAAAAATCCTGCTTCCCTCAGTACCCGGAGATATTCGATACATCCCGGATAGCGTAGTGTCTTCTCTATCATGTTGGGGATCGTCATTGTCTTTAACAATGTCCTCAATCCGTCACTGTTCCATGCTTCGAGTGTGCCTATGTCTTTAAAATGCATAAGTTGGGGATCCGAGAGGGCATCGCGTTCAATCATATGGCCATTTTCAATATACCGGGCGGTTCGCGTATATTCTTCAATAACATCGATGGGAGAAAATACTGCCTTGTACTCCCAGGGCCACTCCCTTACCACCGGTAAACCGCCGACATAACATTCATAACTTTCCACCACCATTGATTTATTGTGGTATCCCAGGATTATATTTCCCATACCCGGGGCTACTCCGCAATCGGTAATAACCGTAATACCATGTTCCCTGGCCAGTTCATCAAGTAGAAAGGGATCTTCGGGGAAAAATGAAATATCAACAATATCCTTTTTTTCAGCCGCAAGCTTTTTTATCATGTTGAAACCCATTGACCCGGGCAGTGCACCGACCACTATGTCGGCACCCTCTACGGCCGAAAGCAGACCGCGAGTCCTGGAAAGATCCTTTTGCAATGTTTTGACATTTGCTGACGCGATTAATTTGCCAAGTGACAGGGGATCTATATCGACTGCAGTAACCTCGAAATCACTGCTGAGATCTACAGCTATGGCACTGCCCACCAGTCCGGCTCCAAGCACTGCGACACTCTTTTTCTGCATATCTTGTTTTTCCTTTTTACCTTGCGTTCTGTAAAGATAAAAATATTAAAAGTATTAATTTTACCGGCCAGATAACAAATTAACAGATAAGATGGATTTTGTAGAAGAACTCAGATGGCGGGGCATGATACACGACATGATGCCCGGTACAGCGGAACAGCTTAAAAAGGAGATGACCACAGCCTATGTCGGGATCGACCCCACAGCAGATTCGCTGCATATCGGCCATCTTGTTTCGGTCATGATGCTGAGGCATTTCCAGAGGGCCGGACATAAGCCTCTGGCCCTTGTAGGCGGAGCCACCGGAATGATTGGCGACCCCAGTGGCAAGTCCGAGGAAAGGGAGTTGCTCGATGAGGCTACCCTGAGAAGGAACCAGGAGGCCATTAAAAGACAGCTCGGACGTTTTCTGGATTTCACGGAGGGAACCAACAAGGCGGAGATGGTAAATAATTATGACTGGATGAAGGATTTTACTTTTCTTGATTTTATTCGTGATGTTGGAAAGCATATAACCGTAAGCTACATGATGGCCAAGGATTCAGTAAAAAAAAGGCTGGAAACCGGTCTCTCATTTACCGAATTCAGCTATCAGCTTGTTCAGGGATTCGATTTTCTTTATCTCTACCAGAACATGAACTGCAAGCTTCAGATGGGAGGATCTGATCAGTGGGGTAACATTGTGACAGGCACGGAACTTATACGGCGCAAGACAGGCGGTGAGGCATTCGCCCTTACCTGTCCGCTGATAACAAAAGCCGATGGCAGCAAATTCGGTAAGACAGAAGCCGGCAATGTATGGCTCGACAGGAATATGACATCTCCCTACAGGTTCTACCAGTTCTGGCTTAATACCTCCGATGCTGATGCTGAAAAATATATAAAGATCTTCACCCTGCTTGATGTTGACAAAATCAATGAAGCCATGGCAATTCATGCAGAAGCTCCTCATAAGCGTCACCTGCAGAAGCTTCTGGCCAGGGAGGTTACCATTATGGTACATTCCCGCGAGGATTATGAAGCTGCACTTGAGGCATCGCAGGTGCTTTTTGGCAAAGGAACGGCCGGTACGCTTGCACGGCTTGACGAGGCAAGCTTCCTGGACCTGTTTGAGGGGGTACCTACCTATGAACTTGACATAGATATCCTCGACAGGAAGGATCAGCTTGCCGACCTGCTTGCATTGCATACCTCTGTTTTTTCCAGCAAGGGAGAATTCCGGCGGATGGTGAAGGGAGGGGGAGTGGCAGTCAACAAGGAGAAAGTAACTGATGCCGAAAGTACCGTCAGCAGGGATGACCTGATAAACGGGAAATACCTTCTTGTGCAGAAAGGTAAAAAGAATTATTTCCTTATTGTTGCCCGGTGAATTTTTGCTAATTTGCGAAGGATCATGATCCGCATCAACCCGGTCGGCGTCAGGGATATTTTATAAAAAGAACCAGCCATGGGCCATTCAAAAATCCACCACGACAGCACCTCGGTCGCATTACTAAGGTTTATATATCAGAAACGCGGGCCTGTCATCATCATTACATTAACAGCCCTGATAGTATCTGTCATAGTATCATTTATGATCACTCCGCGTTACCGTTCGGCGGTGATCATCTATCCGGCATCGTTTACCGGCACCTCTCGATCCCTCTCGGGTAGTCCCCTTGCCGGACCGGGAATCATGGATTTCGGCCGGGAGGCCGACACCGAGAGAATGTTGCAAATTCTGGGGTCAGGTGCAGTGCGCAGAAAGATCATTGAAAAATATGATCTGATGGAACATTACGGGATAGGTGAAAAAAGCCGTTATCCATATACGGCACTTGATCGGAAATACAACAATAACATGCGGTTCAGGAAAAACGAGTATATGGCAATAGAAATCGAGGTTCTCGATACCGACCCGCATATTGCCGCGGCTATTGCAAATGATATTGCATATTATGCCGACTCTATGATGGGTAGTATATTGCGCGACCGCGCATCGGCAACCCTGGCGATTGTCGAGACTGAATACAACAGACACATCAACGATATACGTGAACTTGAAGATTCACTTGCAGTGATCAGGAGACTGGGCATAATGAATTACGAGTCGCAGTCAGAGATAATGAACAATGCCTATGCCACGGCCATCCTTTCCGGTGATACTGCAAGTGCTGATTTTTTCAGAAACAGGTTGGGCATATTGTCTTCATACGGAGGCAACTACGTGAGCCTTCGTGATAACCTCGAGTTAAAACAGGAAAAACTCATTGATCTGAAAAAGATCTTTGATGAGGCACGGATTGATGCACAGGAGATCATATCCTACAATTATGTAATCGATGAGGCCACCGTAGCTGAAAAAAAAAGCTATCCGGTGCGTTCGCTTATTGTTGCTGCCTCCACCCTTTCAGCATTTCTGTTCGCCTTGTTCATGCTTCTGCTGATAGATGCATTCAGGCGGCAGGTTTTAAGGACAGCCGGTGAGTGAACTGCAAAAAATGATCTTATGCTAGGGGCAGCCGAAAGAAGATTTAACGTATTGATCCTTTACCCTTCGGCCGGTCTGTTCATTCTTGTCAATGCCATTCTCTTGTCCCGGGGGAATTACTATTTTCTTCTTTTTCCGCTTGTTCCTGCAATCCTGTACAGTGCTTTATTTTCACCTGGCAGGCTTTTCATGGCAGTGGTTTTTCTTGCACCTCTTTCAGTTGAGTTGAGCAGATTTGCCGGGGAACTCCCCTTTGACATCTCTCTTCCCACCGAACCACTGATACTTGTATTTTTGCTGGTTATGCTTTCCGGAAAGCTTCTCAACGGATCCTTGAACCGGAAACTTCTTTATCATCCCCTTACCCTGGCTGTAATATTTTATCTTGTATGGCTTGTCATCACTACAGTCACAAGCACCATGCCGGTTGTCTCACTGAAATTTCTCCTGGTGCGCCTCGGGTATGTTTTAATGTTCTACTTTTTGGCGGTTGAAATATTCAGGCGCAGGGAAAATATCCATGGTTTTCTGTGGTGCTATATCATTGGACTTTCCCTGGTTATTATCTATACCATGTATAATCACGCCGGTTATGGTTTCCTCTCACAGCGTGCCGCACACTGGGTTGTACGGCCCTTTTACAATGACCATACAGCCTATGGTGCAGCCCTTGCCATGTTCATACCGGTACTGCTTTTCGCCCCCCTCAAAAGAAAATGGCATACAGCGGTCCTTGTTCTTGTTTTTATTGTTGCGCTGGTTTTTTCATATTCCCGTGCCGCCTGGCTAAGCGTTGGTGCCGCTTTTCTTATCTGGCTTGTCATAACTCTGAGGATCAGGTTTGCAACCCTTGTAACATTCACCATTATCGCAGGGGGACTTGTTTTTATGTTAAGGGATGATATTGTCAGGGAAATGGAAAAAAACAGGCAGGATTCCTCTGCCAATTTCCGGGAGCATATACGGTCCATGACCAATATTACCTCCGATGCATCGAACCTGGAACGGATCAACCGCTGGAAGGCTGCCCTTGCCATGTACCGGGAAAGGCCCGTTTTAGGGTGGGGCCCGGGCACCTACATGTTCAACTATGCCCCATTTCAGTTTTCATACGATCGCACCATCATAAGTACCAATTTTGCCGATGGGGGAGATACTCACAGCGAATATCTCGGACCCCTTTCCGAAACCGGTCTGCCGGGCATGCTGAGCTTCATCCTGGTGGCAGCCATTGCACTTTATACCGGTTTCCGGCTTCTGATCAGACTGGAGAGAAGGAAAGACAGGCTTCTTGTAAAAGGCATCCTGCTGGGGCTGGTCACTTACCTTGTGCATGGCACATTGAACAATTTCCTTCACAGCGATAAGGCCGCCATCCCATTCTGGGGTTTTCTTGCCGTACTGGCAGCGATGGATCTTTACGGAAAAAAAAGGGCGGTTAGCGATAAACCTGCCGGCGAAAATGCCGGATTAAAAAATAGATCAAAAAAGTAAAAAACAGGATTTTTATTGCCAACTTGCCTCTTGCTTAAGTAAGACGGCTGATTGTTAAGCCATCCTGTGGTCGATATCACAGTCAGCCTGCAAATAACAATTAATATTTTTTTCAGCAGGCAAACGAATATAATACAAATCATGGGGTGTCCATGGATTGAAAGGCAAAATATCCGGATCATGGATCCCTGACACGATGTTAAATAATTTGATAACTATAATTTTTACGAATGGAAGACAATAATTTTAAAGGCAATCAAGGTTCCCATCCCTTTTCAAGAAGGAAATTCATCAATCTGGCAGCTTCTGCCGGACTTTTCGGATTAATGCCAAAAGGCAACGCCGGGGCTTCTTTTACAGGGGACCCTGCAGGAAGTTTTTCCCTGCAGGATGACCTTTCAGGCGAGATAAACCTGATTGGCGGCTATGGCAAATGGGCCGCAGAAATTATGGACAGCAGGCTGCCTTCACTCTCATTCAGAAGAGAGGAGTTTACCGATCTCGGGAGCTGGCGTGAGGCAGCAAGAAAACGGACGATGGAAAGAATCGCGATGCCTGATCTAGGAGGCACACCCCGGGTTATGGTGAACAGGACCTATAACTTTGACGGGTTACATATTGAGGAACTCAGCTGGCAATTGCCATATGGACCCCCTGCAGAGGCCATACTGCTCAAACCTGCCGGCGCCACCGGACCCCTGCCTGGAATACTTGCCTTCCATGAGCATGGCGGAAAAAAATATTTTGGTAAAAGGAAGATAACCCGCACATCCGAAACATTACATCCCCATATCAGGGTCTCACAGCAAAATTATTATGAAGGTGTTGCACTGGCAAACGAGATTGCCCGCAGAGGATATGTTGTTCTTGTAAACGATGCTTTTCCTTTTGCAAGCCGAAGGGTGAGGCTGCAGGATGTTCCCGGACATCTGCGTCAGGGACTTTCAGATGATGATCCTGAAAACCCGGAGAATATCGATGCCTATAACAGCTGGGCGGCCCGGCATGAGAGTATTATGGCCAAATCCCTTTTTAGCGCCGGTACAACCTGGCCCGGCGTCTGGCTTGCCGAGGACAAAAAGGCTCTGGATGTGCTGAGTTCCCGCGATGATGTCGATCCGGAAAAGATTGGATGCGGCGGACTTTCGGGAGGGGGAATGAGAACCGTGTTTATCGGGGGACTTGATCCGAGGATCAAATGTTCGGTCTGCGTGGGACTGATGACTACCTGGAAGGATTTCATGCTGAACAAGTCGCATACCCATACCTGGATGAAGTTTGTTCCGCTGCTGCCCAATGAGCTTGATTTCCCCGAGATCCTGGGTCTTGCAGTTCCTTCTCCCACCCTTGTTATAAATGCCGAGCAGGACGGCTTGTTTACACTGACCGGCATGAAGCAGGCTGATGATATCCTGAAGGCTGTATACAATAAGGCAGGTGCTACCGAAAGCTATAAAGGCTCATTTTATCCCGGCCCCCACCGGTTTACCAGGGATATGCAGGCAGAAGCCTTTGCCTGGTTCGACCGCTGGCTGAAGTGATTTTCCCGCTTTCTGCCCGGAACTGCTGTCCTGAAGCGATTTTCCCGCTTTCTGCCCGGAACTGCTGTCCTGAATTGATTTTCCCGCTTTCTGCCCGGAACTGCTGTCCTGAAGCGATCAGTAGGATGGCAGTCAACTTAATCTATCACCTGAACTCGAGTCCCAGTATCGTTATATCGTCAAAAATGGCCTGGTTGCCTTCCAGAATGGAGTGATGCTTTACAATATCATCGATATTATTGCAGATTGGTTCATTGTTGATAAGGAATTTTTCAATAGTTCCCGTTCCCGCTTCCACGAGGTCGTCCTGAAGTATCTCCACCAGTCCGTCGGTATAGCACAGAAGCTTTATACCCTTATCAATTGTGAATTTCTGCGGTATTATTTCGGGAATTGTATCCAGCATTCCTAAACCGATGCAGTGGCTGTCAAGCCGTGAAAGAACGCCGGAACTCCTGTTGTAGAGAAGCGGCGGATTGTGGCCGGCATTCACATAGAGTAGTTCCCTGGACTTCTTATTGTACTTTCCGACGAATAAGGTCAGAAAACGTTCCCCCATGGTGCTCTGGTTTACCCTTTCGTTCAACCTGAAAACAAGCTCATCGATCGGTATGTCAATTGTAAAAAGAGCCCTCAGGTTGGCCTGGAAATTGGACATTATCAGTGCTGCCGAAATACCTTTTCCGGAAACATCACAAATACAGAAACCGTATTCATGATTTCCGAGATCTATGAAATCATAATAATCACCACCTACATCCATATGAGGGTGATAGAATGCGGAAACCGAGAAACTCTTTCCCGAGGGAAGCTTAGTGGGATCGGGAATAAGCATATTCTGAAGCCCGGAGGCCAGCTCGAGTTCTTTTTTTATGGCTGCCTGCCTGATGCTCTCCTGGTGCAGCCTCATATTCTCGATAGCTACAACAATAATATTGGATAGTGTCTGTATGAAATTCAAATGTTTAATTACCGGGCTTACCCCTTCCCCCTCCTCATCGATATCCCCTATAAGTACCACTGCTATGTGCTTGTCATCCCTTTTAACAGGAATGACAATATCGAAAATACCCAGGGGTGGATTCAGATCGCGGATGAAGGTGATATCATCGAAAACCAGAAGATCCTTGCACACGTCAATGGATGCCAGAGTATTATTAAGTCCTGAGCAGAGCATACATTCCCATGTTTCGGCAAGTCTGTAAAGAACTATCTTCCCTATGCCAAGTTCTTCCCTTAGCAGGGTTTCATATCTGTCTATAAGCTTTTCCCGGGAAGGATTGTCATTAATGGCTTTGGTAATCTCAAGAAGTGCATTAAGCTTGAACTTGGTCACCAATATGTTGCGACTGGATATGGGGTTTTCAGGCATATCTGAGACTGAAATTTTTACAGCTTGGTATGCCTAATGTACGATATTCTATTTGAAAAATCAATAAGTGGAGCAGAAAATTGTAAAAAGATATACAGCTGCATTAATCTTTTACTCTCTCGGAGTAGGTTTTTGTCCGCGTATCGACCTTGATCTTGTCTCCCTGGTTGATGAAAAGAGGGACATTTATCGTTGCGCCGGTTTGGATGGTTGCCGGTTTCAGCGAGCTGGAGGAGGATGTATCTCCCCTGACACCGGGTTCGGTATAGGTTACCTCCATCACCACGAAAGGAGGCAGATCGCAAGCAAGGGGTGTATCATTGTCGGCATGATAGACTATTTCCACGGGCTGGCCTTCCAGTAACAGTTCCGGGGCATCGATAAGGGATTCTTCGAGAGTCATCTGCTCGAAGTTATCGCGATGCATGAAATGGTATCCCATATCATCACGGTAGAGAAACTGGTAGGGTCTCCTTTCCACGCGGGCGACATTAACCTTGACTCCTGAGGTGAAAGTATTGTCAAGAACCTTACCGGTGGTCAGGCTCTTGAGCTTTGTCCTTACGAATGCCGGACCTTTCCCAGGCTTAACATGCTGAAATTGCACAATGGCGTAAATATCGTTATTGAATTCAATACATAATCCGTTTTTAAAATCACTTGTAGTGGCCATAATAATAAAATATTTATAGATTTCCGGAAAGAGCCTCTTTTTGGCAGGAGCTCCTGCCAGTTCGGCAAAATTACATAAAAATGGGATAGTGTATGCATTCCCTGTCCTAATAATGCCTAATAATGGCTGTTATTTAATTCGCCTCTATAAGGTCGTGGCGTAGTCCGTTGGCCTCGATCAAGTCTGCCCTTATAGATCCCAGCACCATGTTAAGGCTTACCCTGAGGGGTACCCGGTTCCTGTCATTTGAAAGCCAGAGGGTAATATCATCTTCCGAAGAAAATACCCTCCCCGGCTCTGAAACCGGTGAAAACTTGAGCGCATGGAACCTCCCCTTGCGGGTACGTATGGTTTCGGTGCCCCTGTACCTTATTACAACAGGGTATACCTTATCGCTGAAGTAGGTTTTTATTTCAAAAACATCACCTGGCCTCAGGCGGGAAGTATTTATCTGGTCGCGGAACTTATAGATCGCCGAGACCATATCCATTATGCCGGGTGGCACCTCGTGCACACCCGAGAGCTGACTGGTAACGGTATTGCTATCCCTGTGATAAAGCACCTCGTTGTAGTAGCGGTAATTACTTTCACTTATATTGCGAATGGCCTTGACCGGCAAACCTGTCTCAGGATCCATAAAACTTTCATAAACATCATAGATCCTGAACAACCTGTTGGCCAGTCCTGTGGTATATCCGGTGGCAACTGCATGCAGCACCCGCATACCTTCGAAATAAGAAGGTTCCAGTGTCATGACAACTTCTCCGGCATTTATTATTCCATAGTACATCTGGAATTTAAGCTTTTCATTGGGACCGTAAACGGTATTCCGTTCCGGAGATTGCCCATTGGAGGCGGACCAGAAAACCAGTACCAGTAAGACCGAAAATAATGATGAGATCTTTAATCGCATTAAATGTACCGTGTTTTATAATTATTAAGATATCATAATTCAAAAATCATGCCTTTTGTCCTGCTCCCCGGAAGGGAGAAAAACAGTAAGGCAAAGGTTTTTAGAATATTTTCTTCCTGGGTGTTGTGGCTACAAAATCCTTCAGATAAAAAGGGGTAAAATATGCTGTGCTCTCGAACTTCCTGTCGATAAGAGCTTTGTGGGACAGGCTGCCCATCATTCTGGCAGATGGATATATTCCAGGCTTAAATTCGATATTCGGATGATTCAATAAATTCCTGCATTTCAGGGCCCCATTCCCAAAAATAAGCAACTTGTTATCATGGCAGACATCCCGGAAGGTTTCTTCATTTATTATCTCGGCCTTTATTTCGGATTGCTGTTCACCGGCAGCATTAAAAACAGCTGTGTATACTTCCATACGGCGGGCATCTATCATAGGGCAAAGCAGTCGGCCGTTTACCCTGTGATCCGGTGAGCTTATTACCATCTGCGTCATTACAGCAAGAGAGTTTACGGCGATTAGCGGCAAATCTGCGGCATAACAAATTCCTTTGGCTGCCGACACACCTATTCGCAAGCCGGTATATGAACCTGGTCCCCCGCTGACTGCCACGGCTGACAAAGAACCGGTATCCAGTCCGGTCTCCTTCATTATGTCACCAATAAAAACAGTCAGCATTGCTGCATGGGAGGGACCCTCCATGCTTTCCCTGAAGGCCAGGATCCTTTCTCCCGCAGAGATGGCTGCCGAGCAGACATTTGTTGAAGTTTCAATGTTTAAGATATATTCCTGCATAACTGGTAAAAATCACTCATCATGAAACAGCATCCTGCGACCGGGTCGCTTCATGTATCTATTTGCATGCATGTTGCAACCGGTATTTATTTCCGGGTAAGCATCAGTTGAACAGCCGCTGGCGGTCCAGCACATTAACCCTTGAACCATCCCTCAGCGTCCGTGCAATGGCACTGTAGGGAGCAGAAACCACCCTGTCGCCTTCTTCAAGTCCGGATATTATCTCGATATAGTTATTATCCTGTATGCCGGTTTCAACTTTCCTGAGCTGCACAGTATTGTCACTGTCAAGGACAAACACCACTTCTGATATATTTCGTCTGCTGCCCCCGGTCATAGTTGTTTGCCGGTTTTCCGGTTCCGTCGGCGAGTCATTGCCGGCAATAGCAAGGATCAATGAATCCGGACGTGTTGTTACTGCCTGAATAGGAACGGTAAGAACACCGGTTTTGGTATTTGTCTGGATATCGACCGTAGCCGACATTCCGGGCAGAAACGGGAATCGCCCTCCTGGTGTCTCAGGCATCAGGTGTTGATATGATTCAGGAATTATAAGTATTTTCACGTCGAAATTTGTTATCTGGTCGGTTCCCAGGTTGGTTAAGGTTGCAGAATTGGCTATTTCTGTCACCACTCCCCTGAATTCCTGGCCCAGATAGGCATCTACTTCGATAAGGGCAGTATCATACAGGCTCACCCTGACAATATCGTTTTCATTTACCTGCACCATAACTTCCATTCGATTCAGATTGGCAATCCTCATCATCTCGGTTCCGGTCATTTGAGCTGTCCCTACAACTCTTTCACCCTGTTCGACATTCAGTCTCGATACTGTTCCGCTCATTGGTGAGTAAATGGTGGTTCGACTTAAATTTTCCTCTGCCTCATTCAGTGATGCGACAGCTGATTTAATCGAATACTCCGCAGCCTGGACAGATTGCTCGATAGCATCCACCTCGGCCCTGGCAATCCGGTAATTTGATCTGGCTGTTTCATATTCTGCTTCGGAGATTGTCCTTTGTTCGAAAAGCCTTTGGTTGCGCCGGTAATTCATTTCTGCCTGTTCAAACTGGGCATTTACCTGTGTAAGCCTTGCCCTTGTATTGGCCAGCTGGGCCTGGGCCGAACTTACCGAAGCTGTTGCCCTGTCACGCATAGAAATATATGCATCGGGCCTGATCCTGAGCAGGAGCCTGCCCTGTTCAACCTGGTCGCCTTCGGCAACATACAGCTCAACAATTTCTCCCGATACATCGGGACTGATCCTGACTTCGGTCTGCGGCCTCACCTTCCCGTTGGCGGTTATGGTCTCCGTAATTGACCGGTTTCCGGCGCTTTCAACAGCAACATCAATCTCCAGATCTTTCCCGAACCAGCCGGCACGCTTACCCGCCACTGCCAGAATGATCAGAAAGGCTGCACCAGCGATGAGATATTTCATTAATTTCCCAGACTTCATTTGCAATAGGATTAAAATTATTATCAGGCATGCCTGCTTCTCTTTGGATTTGCATTTTACAGGGTTTGCAAAAACTCTTCATGAAAGCTTAAAGCATTATCTCTTCACCCATATAGAACTCAAGTATGCTTGACTTGAATATGTATTCATATTTTGCCCTCAGCAGCTCGGAACGGGTTGTTGTAAGCTGGTTAAGGGCCTGGTTGAATTCGATGGTAGTAACCATGCCCACTTCAAAACGCTGTTCCATATGCCTGAAGGACTCTTCGATCGATTCCAGTGCTACTTCATTTGCACGGTAATTTTCCTGGGCAGCAACAACATCGGCATAGGCTTGCTGTATCTCCTGGTACAGCTGGTTTTTGGTACGCTGCATGCTGTATTCCGCATTCAGCACTCCAATCTGTGCGTTCGCAATAGCAGTGTTAACCTGTCCGCTGTTAAAAATGGGAACTGACAGCCCCAATGAGAACGTTGTACTCTGGTTGTTTCGTATCTGGTCGCGGAAAGGTGGGGTTTCAAAAGGCAGGTCATGGTCGGATATCACCTGCTGGAAACCTGATCCATAGCTTCCGGAAAGGAAGAGGCGGGGACTGCGACGGCCCCGGGCTATTCCCAGCCCCGTCCGGGAGCTTTCAACCTGGAATTCAGCGCTCCTTATCTCCGGCTGTACTTCCAGAGCAGATTCATAAACCGGCTGAACCTGGTGGCGTGGCGGAACAACCGGCACATCATCAAAGTTGGGTATTTCAATTGTAAAGTCTTCGACGGCAGGAAGTTCAAGAAGCTGGGTAAGTACCAGGTATGAGAGAGTAAGCTGATTCTGGGCGTTTACCATCCTCATGTTATCTGCAGCTTCCTGGGCCCTGATCTCCAGCAGATTTCCCATAGGCAGACTGCCGGCATCAACAAGCCTTTCTGTGCGCTCAACCTGCTGACGGGTAATGCCGAGTTGGTTTTCCGCAATTTCAAGTAGTTCCTTGCTGAAAAGTATCTGAAGATATGCAGAGGCAATATTAAGTGATATATCGTTTTTCAGTCTGTCAAGATCGGCAATGCTGGCCATCAGGTTAAGATTGTTTTGCCTGATAGTGTTTGAGATCTGCAAACCGTTGAAAAGTGTGAGCTGGGTGCCGGCATTATAGCTGAATGACTGGGTATTGCGGTCAATATAGGTATTTGTCCGGAAATCCAGTGTCCTCCCGTAACTCAGACTTGTCTGGGTATTGGCATTTAAAGAGGGAAGACGGTTCAATCGTGACTGCTGCAGCAGGTTTTCCTGGACCATTGTATTCAACTCCTGTTGCTTTATTACGATATTGTTGTCAAGTGCAAACCGGATACAGCGTTCCAGTGACCAGACCTCCTGAGCTGCGGCCTGATGCATTCCGCCGGCAATAAGCAGGAAAACTAGAAAATATCTTTTGAAAAACATCTGATAGAGTTTGTTGATTAAAAGTGTATCAATGTTTACATGAAGTCAGGTCCTTGAAAAAACCCGGGAAAATAAAATAGTACCAAAGATAACTAATAAACAGAATTTGATATTGTATGGTATACTTTTTTTATTAAAAGATAAGAAACCCTCTTCTTTTTTGATTTTATGCCGGGAAACATTTAATGTTGATTCCGGGTAATTGATATGCCCGGATACGTATTGATATTCTTTTTGTATTTTTGACCCCCGGTATCGATGAGCCTAAAGATAAAAACATATCCGCTAATAGGAAAGGTTTCCTTTGTAAAAAGCCGGAGGGCGCGCCGGTTTACACTTACTGTAAAGCCATGGCGCGGAGTCCGGATCACTTTGCCCTGGCATTCCGCATACAGGGATGCAGAAGCCTTCCTATTGCAGAACACCGACTGGCTCAGGGAAAAATTAAAGGCCTCCGGTTTATATGAGGCCGCAAACAGCCCTGTTGCCGGGGGTCAAACCAAACATATCGAAGATGAACTCAGAAGGAAGGCCCTTGTATATCTTCCCGGACGTACGGAAGAGCTGGCCCGTGAACATGGATTCAGCTATGGCAGGGTCAGCGTACGTCGCAGCCGGACCCGGTGGGGAAGCTGTTCTGCAATAAACAATATCAACCTGAGTCTATTTTTAATGCAGCTTCCTTCTCATCTTATCGACTATGTTATTTTACATGAACTTGTTCATACCATACATAAAAATCATTCGGCCGACTTCTGGAAGAGGCTTGAAATGCACACGGGTAATGCAAGGGGACTGGCCCGGGAAGTAAAAAAACAGAGGATCGCAGTATAAATTAAAAAAAGTGTTATGAACGCCAACCGCCAATATACAATTCCGGTTTTACAGGCCATCTTCAGGGTCATATTCTATTCGGCAATACTCTTCGGGATCGGCCACCTGATATATCTCGATTCGGTCACCATGACCCATACCGGAAAGTTTGGCGAACACTCCTTCACTGAATGGACCCAGGAAATATTCATCCTGATCAGTTCCTTACTATATTTCACCTCCGGAAGGTTTGACAGAAGCATTACAGGTTTTACCGGCATGCTTTCGGGCATGGCCCTTATAGCCTTTATCAGGGAATTCAACAACTATTTCCATACCTGGTTCAAGGGCGCCTGGCAGCTTCTGGCGCTGATAGCCCTGGTAATAACGGTTATCTATGTATACCGCAACAGGCATTCCTTTATAAGGCCCTTCTACGAATACCTTAAACTGCCTGCCTTCGGTGTTACCCTTTCCGGCTTTATTACCCTTGTGGTCTTTTCCCGGCTATTCGGTCGCGGCAGCATGTGGCGCAATATTCTTGAGGTAAACGAGCTGGAAGGCCCCACCCGCTGGGCTAAAAATGCCGCCGAGGAGGGTACGGAACTCCTTGGCTATGCACTGCTGTTTATAGGAACACTGGAATATTGCTGGTTTATCTGGAACAAAAGGCAGGAAGAGGAAAAAAAGGACCCGGCCCGTAATACCCCTTCAGGGGAGTATTCGGACAGGGAGCTGAAATAAATGTCGGACCTGACGGTTCGTTGAAGGCAATCGGCACAGAGGATGACTGGATTTCTTTCACAGCCGGGGAACCTGTAAAGGGATACTGGAACTATATCATATTTGACAGGTCAAACAGCCTGGACAATGAATTCGAGTATGTTGATATCTCTTACGGTGGAGGCCACCATCAGCATAAAGCCAATATTTATGTCAGGGATGGCAACTCGGGGGCTTCATTTAAAATGAGTAATTCGAGGCTTGCCCACAGTCAGGGTTATGGGCTGCTGTTGCTTAAAAATTATATTAATTTTGTAGACGGAGGGGGTAATGCCTACGCAGGTAACGAACTGGGAGACATCCAGGATGAATGACATCTTCCCTTCAGGGGACACTGAACAACAAAACCGGATACAGCTAAGGCTGAGCCGGTTTTTTTTTATTTTTTTTATTCGGGTTGAATATCTCTTAGTTCTCCTGTAAAAACAAGAGTCAAAATTTCGTAAGAGAAGAATGTCTTGCCCTCTTATTGATTTTCAATTGATGGGAAATTCATGTTCATTTGAAAAATTTTCTGTAGAATACCAGCGTAATGGCAACCCCTGTTGTGATCGCGGCATCGGCCAGGTTGAACACCGGTCTGAAGAATATAAAGCTCCGGCCCCCCATCCCGGGCACCCAGTCAGGCCAGGTTCCCTGCAGAACAGGGAAGTAGAGCATGTCAACCACCTTTCCGTGC
This sequence comes from Bacteroidales bacterium, assembly GCA_007123885.1. Taxonomy (GTDB): domain Bacteria; phylum Bacteroidota; class Bacteroidia; order Bacteroidales; family PUMT01; genus PXAP01. The sequence continues at coordinate 27,559 of SLGC01000358.1, forward strand.
AGGAAAGATGCATATCCGCCGCTCTCGGGAAATACTTCAGCGGTGGTAAAATAGCTGTCCGAAAAAATAATGCCGTAAAAGGCACTGTCAATAATATTCCCTATTGCCCCTGCAAGAATAAGCGCAATACTGATAACAAGTCCCCGGGGAGCTTTCGTGTTTATCAGATGGTTCATATACCAGATAATACCAAAAACGGCTACTATCCTGAACAGGCTGAGTACGATCTTGCCATACTCTCCCCCGAATTCATAACCAAATGCCATTCCGTAATTCTCGGTAAAATGGATCAATACCCTGTTACCAATAATTGGGATCTCCTGGCCTAGCACCATATTGGTTTTTACCCATATTTTGGAAACCTGGTCTGCAATAAGCACCAGTAATATGATAATCAGTGATTTACGGGTAATATCAAGTTTCATCCGAATAAACTTTAGTTATAAGATTGTAAATCATGCATATATATTTTGCATTTAAGTTATTTTGGCATTGCATAGGGATGTATCCCCTTGTTTAATCGGAAAATTTATAACATGGTTTTCACCTGTCAAATATTTTTTGGTCATAACCTTTTCATCAAACATCATGCCCCTTTTTAAAAGCAAAATGACCGGGAAATGTTGCTTTTCCCAATCATCAGCTTGTTTATTGTAAGTCCGGAAACCAACCTATCGTTGCTTTTGTTTTGCTTCCATGCTAAGTGTGGCATGAGGAACAGCCCGCAAGCGATCCTTGGCAATAAGCTTGCCTGTTTCCCGGCAAATTCCATAGGTTTTGTGCTCAATGCGCACAAGCGCAGCCTGCAGGTGCTGGATGAATTTCAATTGCCTCTGGGCAAGATTTCCCGCCTCTTCCTTTGATAAGGTCGAGGCACCCTCTTCAAGTACCTTGAAGGTAGGCGATGTATCCTGTATATCATTGCTGTCGCCATGAGTAATAGTACTTTTGAGAATATCATAATCCTTTCTTGCCTTATCCAGTTTCTCCAGAATAATCTGCTTGAATTCAGCCAGTTCCTCATCTGTATACCTTGTCTTCTCCTTCTCTGCCATAGTTTTAAATTTTTGTAAAAATAGCATTATTTTTTAAATCAAAATTCCATTTTCAATTAACATGGAAATTGGAAATCAGTTCATTTTACGCACCTGGATAAGTGTTTTAACTCCCTCCTCGATTTCAACTTCCCTGGCATTGTTTTCAATTATTTCATCTACAAGTTCTATTTCGGAGGCCAGGGTCTGGGAGCCGATATATTCCTTGTGTCTTAAAATAGCATCATTCAGGGCCTCATGCTGCCTGATACTTATATTTATCTTATCGGTTACATCAAAACCGCTTTCCTTGCGCAAGTTCTGTATACGGTTGATAAACTCCCTGGCAATTCCTTCCGCTTTAAGATCCCTGGTTACAGTAACGTCCAGCGCAACAGTAAGGTTTCCTTCATTCGCAACCAGCCACCCGGGAATATCTTCAGATATTATTTCCACATCATCTATCTGTATGCTGACAATATTGTCTCCGACGTTCAGTTCCACGCTCCCGTTCTGTTCCAGGTTGCTGATATCTTCCTGGGAAAAGCTGCCGATCTGTGAAGATATCTCTTTCATCAATTTGCCATATCTGGGTCCGAGCTTCTTGAAATCCGGCTTTATCCTTTTCACGAGAATACCCGAAGTATCAGATATAAACTCAATTTCCCTGATATTAGTCTCTGAAAGGATCAAATTTTTAACTCCTTCGATCTGCCGCATCATGGTGTTGCCTGTTGCAGGTATCATTATCTTATTCAGGGGCTGGCGCACTTTTATGTTAACCCTGCGCCGCAAACCAAGAACCATCGATGATATCCGCTGGGCCAGCTCCATCCTTGCCTCAAGGTCGCTGTCTATCTTTTCCGCATCAAAGCTGCAGAAATCGGCCAGATGTACGGATGATACATCCTGCTTGCCGGTAACCGTGTTAAGGTCACGGAACAACCTTTCCGTATAAAAAGGCGCTATCGGTGAGGCCAGTACAGCTACAACGGTAAGGCATTCATAAAGGGTCTGGTAGGCAGCCAGCTTGTCGGCAGAAACCTCCCCGCCCCAGAACCGTTTCCGGTTAAGCCGCACATACCAGTTGCTCAGGTGTTCGGTCACAAAATCCTGTATGGCTCTTCCTGCCCTTGTAGGCTCATAATTTTCAAATGCTTCATCCACCTCCCTGATAAGTGAATTCAACAGCGATATGATCCACCTGTCAATCTCCGGGCGTTCATTGAGGGTGACCTCCTCCTCTTTCCCTGTTATGCCGTCAACATTGGCATACAGTGCAAAGAAAGAATAGGTGTTGTAAAGGGTGCCGAAAAATTTCCTTCTCACCTCATCCACTCCGGCTTCATCAAAACGGATATTGTCCCAGGGCTGTGAATTGGTTGTCATGTACCATCTCAGCGGATCGGAGCCGAAACGTTTTATGATATCAAAAGGATCGGCAGTATTCCCCAGCCGTTTTGACATCTTGTTTCCGTTCTTGTCAAGCACCAGTCCGTTGGAGATAATATTTTTAAAGGCCACAGAATCAAAAAGCAGCACACCTATTACATGAAGCGTAAAGAACCACCCCCTTGTCTGATCCACTCCCTCGGCAATAAAATCGGCCGGGAAATTTTTTTCGAACCACTCCCTGTTATCAAAAGGGAAATGCATCTGGGCATAAGGCATGGCACCAGAATCAAACCAGACATCAATAAGGTCCGGTTCGCGGGTCATCTTTTTCCCGCTTTCGCTGACCAGCGTGATGTCATCGACAAAAGGCCGGTGCAGGTCGAAAAGATCATAATTTTCAGCAGAAAAATCACCTTCCCGGAAATCCTTCAATGGATTTTCCTTCATAAATCCGGACTCTACCGATTTGTCGATCTCCTTTTTCAGTTCGGCCACCGATCCGATGCAGATCCTCTCACTTCCATCTTCGGTCATCCAGACAGGCAGGGGAGTGCCCCAGTACCTTGAACGTGACAGATTCCAGTCCACCAAATTCTCCAGCCATTTGCCAAACCTTCCCGAACCTGTTGAAGGAGGCTTCCAGTTTATCGTCTCATTAAGCTCAAGAAGCCGGTCCTTGAGGGCAGTGGTGCGGATGAACCATGAGTCGAGCGGATAATATAGTACCGGCTTGTCAGTCCGCCAGCAGTGCGGATAAGAGTGAACGTACTTCTCTATTTTGAAGGCCTTGTTCTCGTTTTTCAGGTACACCGCAATTTCCACATCGGTAGTTTCCGCGTCATCGGGAATATTTTCATCATATTCGTTCTTGACATATTTTCCGGCAAGCCACCCGGCTTCATCAACAAACTTACCCTTCTTGTCCACAAGTGTCAGATTCCCAAGTCCGTACTGCTGTCCGATCCTGAAGTCATCGGCACCAAAAGAGGGGGCAATATGCACTATTCCCGTTCCCTCTTCAGTTGAAACAAAATCACCGGTAAGCACAACGAAGGCGTCACCTTCCGAGGGCCGGACAAGAGGTATGAGTTGTTCGTAGCTTATTCCATGAAAATCAGCCCCCTTGTTTTCACCCAGGAATTTCCAGGGAATAATTTTATCCCCGAACCGGTAATCGGACAGGTTAAGCGATGCATGTTCATTCTTAAAATAGGTATTTACCCTGTCGCTTGCCAGTATGACCGTTACGGGCTTCCCGGTATACTGGTTGAAAGTTCGTATACGGCTGTAGCCGATATCTCCGCCCACGGCCAGGGCAATGTTGCTGGGAAGGGTCCACGGTGTGGTGGTCCATGCAAGTAAAAACAGATCCTCGTCAGCGTGTTCAAAAAGGAATTCTGATTTTTCATTTCTCACAATACGGAATTGTGCCACAACTGTTGTATCTTTTACATCCCTGTAGCAACCCGGCTGGTTCAGCTCATGTGTACTGAGGCCGGTTCCCGCTGCCGGTGAATATGGCTGAATGGAGTATCCCTTGTACAGGAGGTCTTTTTTGTAAAGCTCACCAATCAGGTACCAGAGAGTTTCCACGTAACGGTTGTCGTAAGTCACATAAGGATTTTCCATGTCAACCCAGTAACCCATCATCCGTGTCAGCTCCTCCCACAGGTCGGTATATTTCATCACCTCCTTTTTGCAGGCATTATTGAAATCTTCAATTGATATATTTTGTCCGATATCTTCTTTGCTGATGCCAAGAGTTTTTTCCACGGCCAGCTCTACAGGAAGACCATGGGTATCCCATCCTGCCTTGCGTTCAACCAGGAAACCCTTGAGGGTCTTGTAACGGCAGAAGATATCCTTAATGGTTCTTGATATAACATGGTGAATACCCGGAATACCGTTTGCAGAAGGAGGCCCTTCATAAAAAACAAAAGGGCTTCTTCCTTCGCGGGAAGAGATGCTTTTCCCGAAAGTATTTTCCTTTTCCCAGATCTCCCGTATCTCGTTATTTACCCTTGCCAGGTCAAGTTCTTTATATTCTGGAAATTTCTTACTCATTTTGACTTTTAATGATCGTTACTGAAAAAATCCCACAAAGATAGGAAAAAAGAATTTCAAACCTTCTTTCCGTGGCTGTTTTCCTGTGGGAAATTATGGTCGTTTGAACAGTATATGAACGGAAAGTTCCCGTTTTTTATTCCGGGCTCCTGCCTTTCCTGAGGGTAAAAGAGAAACAGGTTCCCTCTCCCTCTTTGCTTCTGACCCTAATGGTCTGGTTATGCGCCTCGATCACATGCTTGACAATTGCCAGTCCCAGGCCTGTTCCACCCTTGTTCCTTGAGCGATACTCATCAACCCTGTAGAACCTTTCAAAAATCCGGGGCAGATCTTCATTGGGAATACCTATGCCATTATCGCATACTTTCACCAGGATATTTTCCTCATGGTCTTCAAATTCAACGGAGGTACACCCATTTTTGGAACCATAGTTGATCGAGTTGATAATAAGGTTTGCCATAACTTCCTGTATTCTTTTCCTGTCGGCATGGACAATCACAGGTTCCTGGTTTTCCTTTGCAAATTTCAGCTCAATGCCAAGTTCCTTAGCCCTCAACTCCTGGACCTCATGAACATCCCTTATAAGGCTGACGATATCGAAATCTTCAAAATGTATTGGTATTTCGCCCGAATCCAGGCGGGTTATAGTATCCAGATCGTCTACAATGTTGATGAGTCTGCGGACGCTTTTCATTGCCCTTTCAAGATAGAGCTTGTTAATGGAAGGATCATCCAGTCCGCCGTCAAGCAGGGTTGACATATAGCCCTGGGCGCTTGTCAGCGGTGTCTTCATTTCGTGTGATACATTTCCCAGGAATTCTTTCCTGTAATTCTCCATCTCCTTCAGCTGGTCGATCTCCCTTGTCTTGTTTGTTGCCCAGTCCTCTACTTCCCGGTTCAGATTCTCAATATTCTGTTCTGCCGGTTTGGTCTCGATTTTTTTTTCAGTCTCCTTCAGGTTGGTGATCGTGTTGTAAATGGGATTTATTTTCTGAAGAAAGAATTTGTTGATCAGCAGATAGACAAGCATGTATACCGAACCGAACACAACGATTATCGATCCGGCAAGGATGGCCAGATAGCTGTCGGGAACCAGGTTGAAGAACATAGCTCCGGCGGCTCCGGTAACCAGTGCGGCCAGGATAGCAATGTAAAAAGCCATTATTTTTGCTGAGGCAGTTTTCACGATAATTTGATTTTCTTTTGGACTCTTTCTGTGCTGAATTCATTATCAGTACAAATGAGAAATTACCAAACTGCGAAATTAAATAAATCTAAGAACAATTTTGGTATATGTAAGATTTTTAATAACAAAGAATTATTTTTGCCCTACAGGAAAAGGATATTTCAGATGGCATTAAGAAAACAACTCTGGTATGCAGCCTATACCAAATCAAGGGCTGAGAAAAAGGTACTCCAGGAGCTGCAGCAGATGGGTATTGAGACTTATCTTCCCCTGCAGAAAAGGCTGAAGCAATGGAGCGATCGCCGTAAGTGGGTTGAGGAACCCTTACTGAGGTGCTATATTTTTGTATACATTGATATGAGCGACTACTTCAGGGTGCTGAACACCAGAGGGGTGGTAAGATACATCACCTTTGAGGGGAAGGCGGTGCCCATTCCCGAGAAACAAATAGATGTGCTCAGGAAGATTGTTGCCACCGAAGCCGATGTCGAAGTCACTGTCGAGAGCTTTCATCCCGGAGACAAAGTCAGGGTGGTGAGCGGGCCGCTTCACGGACTCGAAGGCGAGCTTGTTGATTTCAGGGGCAACCGCCGTGTTATGGTAAGGTTCGAGCAACTGGGCCAGCATCTGCTGGTATCCGTGCCTGCAGGTTTTCTTGAGCAGATGAGGTAGCCGCGGGGAAACCGGAACCGGCTCCCCTTCTTAATATCCCGGCTAACTACCGCGCCGGCCCCAACGGAATCGATATTGTTCTCTTCGAGGGCTTTCAAGGTATCAGCCAGTCCCCTGCCGCCGTAATCAAGGATATGATTGTTTGCAAGGGTAACAAGGTCCACTTTGAGCTTTTTTAGAATGGGAATAGTGGTAGAGTCCAGGGACCTCAGGTGCGGTCCGGTCTTTTCGATCCTGTTTTCGTGAATTTCCCCGGTAAGGGGGGCTTCCAGGTTCAACACCCTGTAGTCTGCCCGGGCAAAGAGTGCGGCAACCGTATCATCGATAAGATCCCGGCCGCTGAAATCATCCGAAACAAAAAAGTCGCCGCCGAAAATTATGTTCATTATCAGTATCCTTATTTATTAAAGATACTAAAATTTATCTCTTATCCTCCAAAATCTGCCGGACGATTTTGGTGATGTATTTGCCTATAATGTCAAATTCAAGGTTCACCACCGTGCCCGCCTTTATCTGGTGAAAGTTGGTCACCTCATAGGTGAAGGGAATGATGGCCACCTCAAAAGACCTGTCCCTGGAATTCACCACCGTAAGACTCACTCCGTTAACCGAGATCGATCCCTTCTCAACGGTAATGTTGTCACCAACAGGCTCATATTCAAACCTGAAGTACCAGCTGCCGTCAGCCTCCCTGACCTCGGTGCATACGGCCGTCTGGTCGACGTGACCCTGAACGAAGTGCCCGTCCACCATTGAGTCGGCGCGGAGGCTTCTTTCCAGGTTCACCTTTGAGCCCGTTTCCAGCAACCCGAGATTCGATTTTTCAAGGGTTTCCTTAATAGCAGTAACCGTGTAGGTTTTATCGTCACGGTGGACAACAGTCAGACATACCCCGTTGTGGGATACGCTCTGATCAATTTTCAGCTCGTTTACAAAGGAACATTCCATGGTGATATGAAGGTTGCCCTTGTCTTTTTCCAGGCCCACCACGGTGGCAGCCTCTTCAACAATTCCTGAGAACATGATAATCTGTTTTAGATTTAAGGTAGTATACTGAGATCATTTTAAATCCTGCAGGTCGGTGACAAGCAGAAGCTTAACGAATAAGCACCAACAAAGATAAGGATTAATTGAAAACCTTTGATGACTTAGTGAAGGGTTATGGATAATTATAGTTCATTACTTTGTACCGTTGCCTTATTTTCCATAACTTGTCTGATCTTATCTTCCTGTCAGCTGCTTACAATTAATAATTTAAAATCATCCGTTATGAAAGACATATCAAGAAGAGATTTCATTAAGGGAGGAACTATCGCCACCTGCGGGATGAGTGTTTTGCCATTGACTTTCGGGACACCGGATGAGATGGAGAACAGGGTGAAAATTGGAATAATCGGCATGGGAAGACGCGGAACGAGCCATTTACGACTGTTGTTATTAATGGATGGCGTTGAGGTAGTTGCGGTAAATGACATTATTCCATCCAGGGCGGAAAATGCCGCAGACCTTTGCCGGGAGGCCGGGGAAAACCGTCCCGCAATATATTCCGGGCATGAGGAATCCTATAAGCAATTGCAATACCATTGAATTTAATAAGATCTTAAATGAGCATTATATTATGATAAAGGTACAGGCAAGTGTATCCAAAGGCTGGCTTAACAAGCACGGAGGGTTTGTCTTTGACAAAAGGTATTATTTTGATCCGTATTATCGGATGAAGCAGGATGAGGAATGCCATAATTATATAAAAGAGAGGTTTCCCGATTATCCTATATATAATATGGAAGATAATCTTGTCCAGGCGGAGTATGTTGTTCCCCGAATGATGACGATCGGTGCAATTCAGCCCAATATGATCATTGCGGCTGCCCTGGGAGCCCGGTTTGTTTTTTCACCGGACAGGGATTCGGATATATCAGATTCCCCGGTAAGGGAAATAAAAGATGTCAGTGAACTGCCCCCGGTCGAAGAAATTTTGCAATTGCCTCTGATTAAAACCATGGAAGAACAATACCTCAGAGCATGTGAGGAATATCCGGATTGTACAATTATCCCGCCTTTTTTTTGGGATATTTCCGGCAGAGCTACCATACATGGGATATTTACCACTTCATTTAAATTGTTGGGGCAGGATATCTTTACCAGGATGATGATGGAGCCGGAACTGGTTAAAAGCATACATTCATGGATAGCCCGGGTCTATATCCACATTGTCAGGTTTTTCTCCAAACTTGCCGGCATGCCGGTAACTTCAGTTCATGTTGGTGAATGTTCGGGTACGATGCTGGATAAGTATTCCTACACAGAATTTGTGACACCTTATATAGGTGAGATAGGTCGTGAACTGGGAGGCATCAGGCTGCATAGTTGCGGCAAAGCCGATCATATCATGTCATCCATTTGTGAAATTGAAAATCTCCGGATAATCGATACCGGTTCTAACACATCGCTTTTTAAGATAAGGCAAAAAATGGGTGAGGAATTTGAAATAAACGTATTCCCTCCTGTTGATGTATTGACCGGAAATTCCGAAACAGAGGATATCCGGCAATGGCTTGCAAAAATCTTAAAAGATAATGATGGCGGAAATTTAAAGATCGGGTATCATTTGGAGCCGGAATACAATCTTTTAAATTGTCTCTATATCCATGAAGAACTGGAACGCTCAGGGCTGGTAAAAAAGGAGCGGCTTTACTAGTGAAAAAAATGATCTGAAATAAATATTTACTTATGAACCCCCATGACAGATCAGGGGGATACATCCATGTGCAATGTCTAAAATGACTTGAGTGTCTTTGAGGGAATTAGCCAAGCCGGCTCAGGATCCTGATTAATTCGGGACTGATATTAAAAAATACCATATTAATTGCAATTCAAACCATAAATCATATAATCCAAATTCTAATTAAACCGAAGTTGCATTATGAAAAACCCAACAGCATTATTAATGACATTACTGGTTTTGTGTATACCATTTTCTGGTTTAGCACAGGACGAAGAAGATCAGATTATCTCAATTTATGAAGGCAGCAGGCTTATTTATGATGACCGGCTGGGATTCGAAGAGTATCCCATTGTCATCGACGGTTCTGCAATCAGCCTTAAACAGGGTATCCTCAGGCGTCAATGGTGCCGTGCTCCTGAAGGGCGTTCTCCGTTGGAGGTCATCAGGAATTATGAAAGTGCCATCCGGCAGAAGGGTGGGGAGATACTTTTCAGCACCCGTGATCCGCAATCTTTAGAGATTGAAGAGGAGAAACTTGCCGAGTATTTCACTTCCAACCGCCTTGGCCGGGGTCTCGCCACCAATGTATTTTCCTACACCTATTTCCCCGGTTTAATGTCCGAATTTCTGGTTGGAAAGATTGCCACTCCAGGATCTGACGTCTATCTTACCATTGCAACCGGCAGGGGCCATAATGCCGCCAGGGAGAATGACATTACTTTTTTTGAGATAGTCACCCTGGAGGCCGAATCGATGGAGATGGACATGGTTACCATGGATGCACTGAGGGAAGGACTCGCTGTGCAGGGGAGGGTGGCAGTTTATAATATTTATTTTGAAACGGGAGAGTCGGCGGTAAGGAAAGAGTCAGCCGAAGCACTGGAGGTTATCGCTGAGTTCCTGAAGCAGGATCCAGCCGGAAGATTCCTGGTGGTGGGACATACTGATAATGTTGGCAGCTACGAGATGAATCTGGACCTGTCAGAGGCAAGGGCAAATGCAGTTGTTGAAAAGCTGGTCAATGGGTACGGGGTAAGTGCAGACCGGTTGAAACCTGTTGGTGTCGGTCCGGCATCCCCGGTTTTAAGCAATTCGACAGAAGAAGGAAAAGCCAGGAACCGGAGGGTCGAGATCGTGGAAAGATAATAGCTATTCAGATATTTCCCCGGAAACGGTTAAAATCGCCGAAAAGGTAATTCGCCTAAAGCGTAAGAGATCTGCTAAGAATCCAGGTGGTCATTATAATTGTTGGAAGTTAACACGAGCCGGGAGATCCGTGTACCATCCAAAAAGGGGAAAGGGGAAAAGGGTAAAAGGTGAAAAGCAGGAAAAGGAAGAAAATGGGAAAGGAGAAGGGGAGAAAGCGGAAAGATAATTCCCGGTAAGATTAAGGCAGATTTTTATACTTTTGCCTTCATGATACTTGTAACCGGAGGAACAGGGCTTGTGGGGTCGCATCTGTTGTGGCACCTGCTGCAGAAAGGGGAGAGGGTCAGGGCCATTCACCGCCCCGGCTCAGACCTAGAGCATGTAAGGGAAGTCTTTGGCTATTACGGCAATGGCGACCTTGCTGAAAAGATCGAATGGTTCCCGGCAGATACCCTTGACCTGGTACCGCTCAATGAAGCCATGGAGGGCATTGGAAAAGTATATCACTGCGCTGCGGTAATCTCTTTTAATCCCTCCGATAGAAAGCGAATGAGGAAGGCCAATATCAAGAGCACCGCCAATATTGTAAACCTGTGCCTGGAGCATAAAGTTGAAAAGCTTTGTCATGTAAGCTCGGTATCTGCTCTTGGGCGCCGCTATGACGGCTCGGCAATCACTGAAAATGACCTTTGGAAATATTCAAAAAAAAGGAGCGGATACTCTGTCAGCAAGTTCCATTCGGAGATGGAAGTGTGGCGGGGCATGGAAGAAGGCTTGAATGCCGTTATCGTCAATCCCTCGGTAATCATCGGACCGGGCAACTGGTCGAGGGGGAGCGCCCGTTTCTTTACCGCTGTCCGGAAAGGTTTGAAATATTATACAGAAGGAATGACCGGGTTTGTTGATGTTAGGGATGTATGCCGGTGCATGATCACCCTTATGGAATCGGATATCAGCGGCGAAAGGTTTATAATAAACAGCGAAGACATCCCCTACCGCGATCTTTTTAACATGATAGCCAAAGCCCTGGACAAGCCTGTCCCCGACACCCATGCTTCCGAAAGGCTCGCTGAAATTGCCTGGCGGCTGGAATGGCTGCGCAGCAGGTTCACTTGGGGTAAGCCGCGCCTGACAAGGGAAACGGCACGCAGCGGCCGCAGCATAAGCCGCTTTAGCAATGAAAAAATAAAGCAGGCTACCGGTCACCGGTTCATACCGGTAGAGGAGGCCGTAAACTGGACTGCCTCGAAAATGCCGCTGCAGTGAAGGCCCTTGCTGTCAGGATCTCATCAATCTGCAAGGTGTTATCTCGCACCATCTTTTGCACAAAATCACTACATTTGCACTAAGATTTCAATATTACAAGAGTTCGGTGTAAGCCCGGATAAAGAGATAACCGAAATGCCTGATTATATAGAAATATGCAGGGATCTGGTAATAAGCAGTATCAATACTGAAGAGTATGCGGTATTCCTGTTTGGGAGCAGGGCATTCGAAAGTCATCCCGGGAAAGCGGATATCGATATCGGGATAATAGGAAAAAAACAGTTTCCCCTGCAGCAAAAATACAGGATCAAAGAAAAATTAGAGAATGCGGATATTCCCTACAATGTCGATATCATTGATTTCTATGGTACAGATGAAAAATTCCGGATAACGGCACTTAAAAAAATAAAAATATGGTCCAGGCCTCCTCATATAGACCCAGGCTTGAAACTCTGAAACAGGCACTTGACAGCTTTGAAAAAGCGCTGGAAATTGAAACCGCACCTAAAGATCCTGTTGAAGCTGATGCCATAAGAAACGGCCAGGCACTCAAGTTCGGTTACTGCATGGAGCTGCTCTGGAAAGCAATGAAATCCTTCTTGTATGAACAGCACGGGATCGAATGTAATTCACCGAAATCCTGCATCAAATTCTTTTTCCAGAATACTAACATCAGCGAGTCAGATTACCGGCAGCTTAACATAATGGTAAACCAGAGAAATGAGCTTTCTCATATGTATAATAAGCGGATATTTGAGGAATTGCTGAATTCCCTTCAGGGGAACCTGACGATGATGAAAAAGTGCCTGAAGGAATTTTCATGATATATTAGTTTAACTCAAAACCCGCGTCCGAATTTTTAATCATCCGACAGCACCAGCCCGGAAAATGAGGTTGTAGATGCGGTTGCTGCCTGGGCGGGCCCAGGCGATACAACCGCTGATGTTAAGGTGCAGATCAGAAAAAATATATCAGTCCGATATGGGTGTCCAGCAGGTACCGCTGGAGCGTATAGCTGTCATTGATCCCGATCCTGTAGGTTGTCGTGCCATTGTGGTTTATAAGTTCAATTGCCGGAGGCATCAGCATGGTGGCGCCCCATCTTTCGGTAAGGTGGTAAACCAGTCCGGGTCTGAACCTCAGTCCCACCATGGTGGAACCATCCATGGTTGTGCCGTCAAAATGGCGGCCGCCGGTAAAACCAAGCGGCAGTTCGCCCTGGCCGAAAAGCTGGAGCGTATTGCCAGCTGAATACCTGACAAAGGGAACAATAGAAAAGAGCGTTTCCCTTCGTACATTGTCATTTTGCACCCTGCGGTCGACCGTATAGCCGACTCTTCCTCCAACGGCCCAGGGCCCGGTAAGATTATAGCCAAACTCCGGCATGATGGTGGTTACTGACTGGGTTTGGGCGTTGGAAGTACCCACGATGCTCAATGTACCACCGAGCCACATCCCGTTATCCTGCGCGACAGCGATCTGCAATCCTGCCGCCATCATCGTTATTATCAATACTCGTTTCATTTTTCCTTATTTTACCAGATTAATTAATTTTAGCCGGTCAGATCATTCGACCCGCATTTCAGCCAGACATTAGCATATAACTACGTTTTTTCCGGGCCTCAGGTTACATTTCCACAGATCCGCCGTTTTATTTTTTCAGCACCATACATAATAAATATTGTACTGGTTTGGTTTAACAACGTCAGGATTAAAATGTTCAGCCATGATTTTTCAAAGGCGGATCATACCGGGAACTCATTTTAAATTTTGGATTAGTCAATTAATTCCATAATTAAAAAAACCTAAAAATGATTCTTTTTTCAGGACATATGAATTAATTTTAGTTAATTTAAGGGCTGAAAGTACCGGGAATTTAATACAACATATATTGCTCTGGGTAAATACCTCTACTACAGAATATTGCAAAATCCTAATTACTTATAATCAAAATTAACCATTCTATGAAAAAATCAAGAAGAGAATTCGTCCGTGATGTAACCATTGGGGCTGCCGGTATCACTATCGGGGGACTCGGATTCAGCGCAAAGTCCTATGGAAACATTATCGGCTCAAATGACCGAGTCAATGTTGGTATTGTTGGTTATTCCGACCGTACGAGAAGCTCCCTTATAGGCTCCCTGCTCAGCCAGGCAGACGATTTGAATTTTGCCATTACCGCTGTTTCAGACATCTGGAACCGCCGGCGCGAAGAGGCAAAGGCCTTTATGGCAGATCGGGGCGTTTCCGTTGATCTGTTCCGCAACAACGAGGAACTTTATGAAAGAGGGAATGTTGATGCGGTAATAATAGGCACGGCCGATTTTCAGCATGCCCTGCATACTGTTGAAGCTGTAGAGGCCGGCAAGGATGCATTTGTAGAAAAGCCTTTTGCCGAGACTATGGAAGATAACCGCATTGGAAGGGAAGCAGTGGAACGTACAGGGAAGATCGTTACCATTGGCTCACAAAGGAGAAGCGGTGCAAACTATCATGCTGCCAATGAGTTTATCCGCTCAGGCCGGTTCGGCGATATAGTCATGGTGGAGATGACCTGGAACGTGAACCAACCCGGCAGGTGGAGAAGGCCAGGGCTTGTTTCAGAGATCAGGGAGCAGGATACCGACTGGAGAAGATATCTGATGAACAGGCCCTATGAACCATGGGACCCCAGGAAATATCTTGAATACCGTCTGTTCTGGCCATACTCCTCGGGAATACCCGGACAGTGGATGGCCCACCAGATAGACACGGTGCACTGGTTCAGCGGATATGATCATCCGCGTAGTGTGGCAGCCAACGGCGGAATCTACCTGTGGAAAGACGGCCGTGAAAACTTCGATACCATGACAGCAGTCTTTGACTATGGTCCGAAAGATGATCCGGGCAAAGGTTTCCAGGTTGTCTATTCCTCCCGTTTCACCAATTCTGCCGGAGGAGTGAAAGAGCTGTACTACTCCAATGGAGGGACCCTCAATCTTGATACCAATAAGATAACCCCCCAGGGAGGTCTTGCCGAGAACCATGCAAGGGCAATGGGTATGTCAGCCAACCAGCTGCCGGAGATGGACCTGCCCTCTGTAACTGCAACTACAGCGGTTGATCACGGTATTGACAACATGACGACAGCCCACATGAGGAACTGGATGGAGTGTGTAAGAAGCCGTAAGGAGCCCAACGCCCCTGTTAAGTCAGGTTATGACCATTCGGTTGCCAACATAATGGTTACCGCCGCATTGCGTACCGGACAGTTTGTTACCTTCGACGACGCAACACAGGAGGTGATGGCCGGAGGCAAAGTTTTTAAGTACTAGAGATACAGGGACCAATCCCTGAGTTAGAGTAGAAAAAACAGTGGGGGCGGATCAGTGATCCGTCTCCGCCTTATTCGGCGGGATCTCTGCCTATGCAGCCCGAAAAAGCTTACGATTGATTCCCTGCGGGTAACATTACAGAGTCCTCGGGTCGCGGTAATGTCCTGGCGGGGCTTTGCCCGAAAGGCATGTGCGATTAAAAAATTCGCGGTGCGTAGCAAAAATCGGGGTTAAAGCCGCCATCCTTTGGTGGTGGAGAATCCGATTTTAGCGAATTTTTTACTTCCAGATTGGAAAATCCAGGAATTTCGGAGAACTAATGTTTCAGCTCCAGCCTGTCCAGATCATCACTGATATTTTTTTCCATTTTCTTTATTGACCTGTACTCCTTTTTAAGTTGTCCCAGGGAGCCTTCATCAGGCTGCCGGCCCATGGCAAGCAGATGGTCAATATCGGAGGCATACCTGGAAATCATCCCCTGTAACCTGATGATATTGTCAATCAGGTTACTTCGGATATTTTCTTTTTCTTCATTATCAGCGTAAAAAAGACGTGCTTTTTCCAAAAGGAGCTCGAGATGCGCAGCTTTGTCATGAGTATATTCATGTCTGCCATTACCGGCACCCTGTATCTTTTCCAGTATTGAATGCATTGGTCGGATTGTTTAAATTTTCAGAAACCAAAACTTTACCATAAAGTTAACTCATCTCTTGCATACGAACCAAATATTCTTATATCCTTAATCCCCGGTCGGGCAATCTCAGATTTTTTGATCTTATAGCCCTCTATATCTATTCTTTTTTTATCA
>SLGC01000229.1 GCA_007123885.1 Bacteroidales bacterium
ACCTACGGGACAAAAAGCTCCCCTGCCTCTTCCTGCCGGCACTCCCTGGCGGAATCCGGCACCACGACCTGCACTTTCCCGCCAGCCAAATCCTGCACCGCCTCTTGGGGCTGAGTCAAACCAAACTTTTTGTTCTTCAGTCAGCAAGTTTCTAATAGCCTGGTGATGTTGAGCTTGTTTTTTCTGCATCTGGCTTCGTATGTTGGCACGCTCATCAATATTCGAATTTATTGCACCCATGTCAGCAGGATCGGCTCTCATAAGCACCCGGTACCGGGCCCTGTTAACATCTATCTGATCCCGGTATGACTGCATCTCGCTCAGATGACTTGTGCGAAGATCAAGAATCTGTGAGCTTTGATCTTCGGTAAGATTAGGTATATTGGGACATACCTGCTGAAGGCCCCCTCTCCTGTCCATACCCAGGCCTCGCTGGGCCAATGAATCGGCCCCTGTTACCATCAGCAGCACAACAGCCATTAATAAAGTAGTTTTAATTCCTCTGCTTTTCATCACAATAAATTTAAATTAATAATATTATTTTCAGGTCATTTCTGTTTGTTTGACTGAAACGACCTGAAAAGGTTTAAAGCAGAACAAAAAAATTATTGCAATTGAGTCAGATGATACCCCGTTCCCTTATCCAAAAGAGAGATTGATTTTTGCAAAGTTTCATCTATCTCGCCGATGATAGGATAAAAACCTTCATTATCAATTATATTGCGTGCAATATAGGCTTTAAGCTGGGTATGTATAAGTTGACCGGACTTCCCTATTTGAGCATCATTTCTTTCTACGCCTTGTGCGGCAGCAAATTCAACAAATTTAGGGATAAGATTACGACTGTTCAGGTTATGATTTATATCTGCCGCATTATCAAATTCAGAAAGAGCAGACCTGTTGTTGTCTGAATAATTGAATGCAAACCTATAGATCAATCCTTTCCTTGTAACCTCATTAAAATAATCCGTTATTCCGGCAGTGTCGCGGGGAATAAATACATGTGGCATAATCCCCCCTCCTCCGTACACGATGTTGCCTCCGGGAGTTGTAAACTTAAGCGAATCGTTAAAGCTTATGCTGTCCGCTTCATCAAATTCCCCATGAAAAAATCGCTGGCCCAGATCGTTGTAATACTCATCCGATCCGTTATCATAAGGTTTCTGAATGCTTCTTCCTGTTGGTGTGTAGTACCGGGCAACTGTGAGCCTGAGGGCCGATCCGTCAGAAAACATGGTCTGGGCCTGAACCAGTCCCTTGCCAAAGGAACGGCGCCCCACCACCAGTCCCCTGTCATTATCCTGGATAGCCCCGGCTATTATCTCACTTGCTGATGCACTCCATTCATCAATCAATACCACCAGTTCGGTATCCAGGTTTAAACCTTTTGATTTTGCATAGACATTAGTGCGCGGACTTGATTTTCCTTCCGTGTAAACTATCATTTCACCTTCACTCAAAAACTGGTCGGCGATATTGGTTGCAGCATCCATATATCCCCCTCCGTTCCCACGAAGATCAAGAATAAGTTTTTTCATACCTGCAGCATTAAGTTTTTCAGCTGCTTCCATATATTCCTCAAAGGTAGTTCTCGAAAATTGGCTGATCTTAATGTATCCAATCTGATCATCTATCATATATGCCACATCGACACTATATAAAGGAATGCGATCACGGGTTATTTCAAACTCCATCAGCCCTGTAATAGACTGGCGCTTCACCCCTACTTTTACCCTGGTGCCTCTCAGTCCCCTCAACTTTTTTACAACTTCCTGATCTGGTAATCCAACCCCGGCCACAACAGTGTCCTCAATTTCAACAATCCTGTCTCCGGGCATTATACCAATCCTTTCAGATGGACCACCTGAAATTGTCTGTATCACCACAACAGTATCATTCAGCATATTGAACTGTATACCTATACCGTCAAAATTCCCTTCAAGAGGTTCTGTGACGCGTTGCAGATCTTTGGCAGGAATATATACAGAATGGGGGTCAAGGTTTTTTAACAATGCAGGTATGGTTTTTTCAACAAGCTGATCTTTGGAAACAGAATCAACATATTCCATTTCGATAAAATTCAGAACACCGGAAAGCTTGTCGGTTTTGGGGTAAACAAACATTGACCTGTCTGCTGAACTACTAACAAGTCTTACCCCTATCATCATGCCCAGAATAAGAACTATTGCAAGGATAAGAGGCAAATATGCAGATGATTTTTGTATTGTAAATTTCATAACTATCAGTTTATTCTTCTATTTGAACCAGTTCAATCTTTGCCCTTCTGAGTAGCTGTACTCCCTGTTCACTATGATAATGGTCAAAATAAACCACTCTTTTTATTCCTGCCTGGATAATTAGCTTGGCACATTCCATGCAGGGGGCAGCGGTAATATATAACGTTGAATTCTCACTGCTATTATTTGATTTGGCAACCTTTGTAATAGCATTTGCTTCAGCATGCAAAACATAGGCCTTGGTTTTACCCGATTCATCTTCACATACATTTTCAAAACCGGAGGGTGTCCCGTTATATCCGTCAGAAATGATCATCTTGTTCTTTACAATCAGCGCTCCAACCTGTCTGCGGACACAATATGAATTCCCTGCCCATATACGCGCCATATGAAGATACCTTCTGTCGAATTCATCCTGTCTTTCCCCGTAAGGTTTAATAAGATCGTGATCATGCATCACTTTTTCTGAAAATATAAGTATCTACAAATATACATTAAATTTTTTCAGCCCAAATTACATAAAGACGGATGAAAAAAATTAATGTTAAAGCGAAGCGGTTCCTCCTGTCTGTCAAAATTTTGTAACGTCTTCACGAAATTTTGACTCTTGTTTTTACAGGAGAAATATAGCTAAATTATTAACCGGATTGACCCTGAGCTTTTTTATCCTTCATGATTTTCGATTATTCTCCTGTAATGCCCCCGGTAATTGAAAAAAAACCTTGAATATATGTACGCGGCAAACTGACGGAAAACTGTTATCCTTGACCCTGAGCTTTCCGATGACGATCCCCCGGAAATTATTCCAATATCCACATAAGCGGGTAATGCATACCTGTATAGTAACCGGCTGCGCCTGGCATGATTTCCGAAAGAAAAAATATTTACTGCAGTGGGCATATCATACCGGTACCGGATCCATTCACCGGTCATGACAGCATCGGCATAAGTCCGGTATCTTCTTACACCGGGAACTTCCAGTGATACTATCCTGTGAGAGTCAATACCGGATGACGCGAGGGTGTAGGCTTTTTCTTCTGCAAAGGATTTCTGGTTAAGAGGCCTTCCACGGACGGTGTCATTACCCCTGAACAACCATGTATGTTCTGACCTGACAGGAATGGTTATTCCTGCCATTTCGATTTTCCATACATGAAGATTACGGTCTTCACTATCTGTAACAAGGTCGTTGTCAAAGATCAGATCAAGCATACCTGCCGGGTTATTGCCAACAGGAAAATAATGGGTGTAGGCAGTCATGGCTGATGTTGTATATGCCCTCCCGATTGTATCATCATCATGAACAAGGGTATATCTTGCATATTCACCACTGGCGGGCTCACCATATGCGTATAAAACAACCTTAACAGTATCTTCCTTATTCAATTGCAAGCCGGCCGAAAAAAGATCAAAGCGGATGGTCCCATCATGTGACATGTTATATGCCGCGGGCAGCGGTCCCCCGGTAGTTACCAGAAGTGAGTAGTTTCCCTTATTAAATTCTTCGATCACCTTTTCATCGGCACCGGAAGGGATCCATCCTTCCACTATAAGAATATCTGCGTCAACAGGTTCGTTAACTGATAACCATCTGTCAATGGCCGGAGGAAAGAAAATGATTAGGATTACCGGAAAAAGGAGCAGTATTGTTGTCAGGAAGGCAATAATTTGGAAAAAGATCCGCATCGCTTTTTCACTTTTACCGGAAAACCGCCTGTCAAACAGGATATGCAACCGGCTTCGTGGGCTGTACTGGACTCGAACCAGTGACTTCCACCCTGTCAAGGTGACACTCTAAACCAACTGAGTTAACAGCCCTTTATGGCGTCCGGTTGCCGGGTTATTTCAAATTCCATGAAAATTACATATTGTAAAAATAATTCACGGCAGGTAAACTACCAAAATAATTATTTATATATATGTATATATTTATTAAAGGATTTGCTATTGCATTTTCATTTCATTTATCATATATTTATTTTTTTCTATACCTCTTCCTATGCCTGTTCAATTTCAAGATGGTAATATGCCTGATAATGTTGATAAGGATGAACAACTGGAAAAGCTGCGGGAAGTATGTGCTGAAAAGGAAAAGTATGTTCTAAGGATAGAATCAATTAACAGGGATCTTGAAAATGCCTGCACCGCGGCCGAGACCCGGAACAGGGAAAAATCAAGTTTCCTTGCTAATATGAGCCACGAATTAAGAACACCTATGAACGGTATTCTTGGTTTTGCTGAAATGCTGAAAAAGCCCGGCCTTTCGGCACAAAAGCAGAGCCTTTTCATTCAGATAATTGAGCAAAGCGGTCAGAGAATGCTTAATATAATAGATGATATAATCAATATATCAAACATCGAAGCAGGCCTGGTGGAACTAAGCCCGGTGAAGATTAACCTGAACATAATACTTAAACAGCTGTATGATTTTTTTCTTCCTGAAGCTGAGAAAAAAGGACTGTGGCTTAATCTGCAGATTCCCGTGAATGAAAGCACAATAAAAACAGATCGTCAGAAACTCGAGCAGGTAATTTCGAATTTAATCAAGAACGCTCTAAAATTCACCGACAAAGGCCGGATTGAAATAGGATATCATAATAACGGCGCCGACCTTACCATCTTTATCAGGGATACCGGCATCGGGATAAGCACCACTGATCAGGCAAATATCTTTAACCGCTTCTGGAAAAAATCCAAGGTGCATGAAGGATCAGGATTGGGACTGGCAATCAGCAAATCGTACACCGAAATGATGGGTGG
>SLGC01000420.1 GCA_007123885.1 Bacteroidales bacterium
ATTGAATATTTTTACATGTTTTGCTATTTTAGGAACAAAAACAATAATACCAACAACCTGCAAACGTTCCGCAAAATAAAGTATATTTCTGACTATGAGTGCAAGGAAACAGATATCACAAGTATCTCCTGAAGTTAAAGTAAAGGATCCGCATACCAGCCGGTTCCCGGTTGCCGGTATCGGTGCCTCGGCCGGGGGACTTGAGGCAATTGAACAATTTCTTTTAAATATTCCTGAAAATAGCGGAATGGCATATGTTGTGGTACAGCATCTGGATCCCACACAAAAAGGCATGCTGCCCGAGCTTCTGCAGCGGGTGACCAAAATGGAAGTGCACCAGGCAAAAAACCGGATGGCTGTAAAGCAAAATTGCGTATATGTAATACCTCCCAACAAAAGTATGTCAATATCAAAGGGAGTACTGCATCTCTCCGAACCACATGAATCCAGAGGTAAAAGGCTCCCGGTTGACTATTTTTTCCGGTCACTTGCAGACGACCGGAAGGAACTGAGTATAGGCATTGTTCTATCAGGAATGGGTTCAGACGGCAGCCTGGGGCTCCGTGCAATTAAAGAAAATAATGGCATGGTTATGGTACAGGAACCATCAACTGCCAAATTTGACAGCATGCCCCGGAATGCAATTGACTCTGTTGTAGCCGATATTGTGGCTTCTCCAGGTGACCTGTCCGGGAAACTTGTTGACTTTTTTAACCAGGTTCCGGTTGTCAGTTCCGGGAAGGACAATGAGGTTAAAGACAAGAGTGCACTGGAAAAAATCATTTTATTGCTGCGTACCTATACGGGCAATGACTTTTCGCTGTATAAAAAAAGCACATTGTATCGCCGTATAGAGAGACGCATGGGTGTTCATAAAATTGATGAAATTGCAACATATGCAAACTTTTTGCAGGAGAACCCAAGCGAAGGTAACATCCTTTTTAAAGAGATGATGATAGGGGTCACGAATTTTTTCCGCGATCCTGCTGTCTGGGATAAATTAGGAAACGAGGTGCTTCCGGATGCAATAGCCGATTTGCCGGACGGTTCAGTATTGCGGTCCTGGGTGCCCGGCTGTTCAACAGGGGAAGAGGCGTATACACTTGCAATTATTTTTAAAGAGGCGATCGAAAAGACCAGTCCCCAAAAAAATATCAGATTACAGATATTTGCCACCGATCTCGACAACGATGCGGTCGAGGCAGCCAGGAAAGGCATTTATCCTGTAAATATTGCAAATGACATATCGGCTGATCGCCTTAACCGTTATTTCGTCAAATCAGATGACAGCTATTGTGTCAATGCAGAAATACGGGAAATGGTTGTCTTTGCGCAGCATAACCTTATCATGCATCCCCCTTTTATCAATATCGATATCATTTCCTGCCGTAACCTGCTTATATATCTGGATGCAGAACTGCAGAAAAAAATAATCGGACTGTTTTACTATAGTATCAATAATAAGGGGATTTTGCTTCTTGGCAACTCTGAAACGATTGGAACCCTGGGCCATCTTTTCAAGACGGTGGATACCAGAAATAAAATTTATACACGGTCAGCCAACACCCTGGCACCCGATATGTTTAATTTCCCCGCCGCCTTTTCACGCCCAAAACCGGTAAATATTGAAAGGCAACCGGTCCAGGTCAGTGACAAGTCCATTGAAACAATTGCCGATCAACTGTTGTTTAAGCAGTTTGCGCCTCCCGGTGTACTGGTAAATGATAATGGTGACATAATTTACATAAGCGGTCGGACGGGAAAATACCTCGAGCATGCTTCCGGTAAAGCAAATATGAATATTTTTGCGATGCTAAAGGATGGTTTGCGTCAGGAAATCCCTGCGGCTTTTAATCAGGCTAAAACAAAAATGGGCACAATTGTTTTACACAACATCAAAGTGGGTACAAACGGTAATAGACAAAATGTAGATGTTAAAATAAAATGGATAGAAAAGCCTGAACAAATAAAAGGCATGATCCTGATTATTTTTAATGATCTGCCAGAAACTTCCGTTACCAGGCAGATTAATGAAACAGTTAAAAAATCATCCGGCAGTTCAAGGGAATCTAAACTTGAAAAAGAATTGCAGCATATACGCGAGCAGATGCAGAGCACTCTCGAAGAGATGCAGACCTCGCAGGAGGAACAGAAATCTACAAATGAAGAATTACAATCGGCCAATGAAGAATTGCAATCCACAAATGAGGAACTTACCAGTTCAAAGGAGGAGATGCAAAGCCTGAATGAAGAGCTTCAGACGGTGAATGCAGAACTCCAGGCAAAGATAGATGATTATTCACGGGTTGATAATGATATGAAAAACCTGTTAAACAGTACCGATATAGCTACTTTATTTCTGGACAAGGAATTGAATATCCGCCGCTACACCAAACAGGCAACTAAAATTTTCAAGCTTATTAAAAGCGATATTGGCAGGCCATTCACCGATCTGGTTTCCAATCTCGATTACCCTGAAATGGCCGGTGACGCCCTCAAGGTATTAAAAACTCTTGTATTCATAGAAAAGCAGATTCCAGGTAAAAACCATCAATGGTATTCTGTACGCATAATGCCCTACCGGACCTTTGATGACAGGATAGACGGGCTGGTCATAACTTTCATCAACATCACCGACCTGAAGGAGGCGGAAGAAAAATTAAGCGAAAAAGAGCAAATTAAAAGGTTGCTCCTTGATTCAGCATCCGGGATAATTGTTCAGTTATCAAAAGACCTGAAAATACTTGAATTTAACCCTGAAGCCGAAAAATATTTTGGCGCCAGGCGTTCAGATGCCATAAATCAGGATTTTATTAAATTGTTCATTCCCGAACCTGTGCAGAAAAAAACACAGAGAGTTCTGAATAAAATGTTAAAAGATTTGCAAAATGGTACATTTAAAGTTCAGACAGCATCATCCGGTGAAAATAAGCCGGTTGTTGAATGGTCGGTGAAAATTATTATAAATAAACATAAAACATCAACAGGATTTATTTTAACTACTAATAATAAACAGCCATGAATAGTGTAAATCAGGAAGTTACTAATGCACGTAGTTTGCGTCAGAAAGCCGAAGAACTATTGAAAGAGAAGAAAGATAAGAGAGAATTACCCGTTTTTGAAATAGATGAAAAAAAGCTCCTTCATGAATTACAGGTTCACAAGATAGAGCTGGAGATGCAAAATGAAGAGCTTCGCGAGGCGGTTGAACTGGCAGAAACGGCCCTGAGAAAGTACACCATGCTGTACGACCTGGCCCCAATGGGTTATCTTACCCTCGGCCACGATGGCACTATCTGTGAATTGAATTTCACTGCTGCAGATATGCTTGGTGAGAGACGTTTCAGTATGGTCAACAACAATATTAAACTTTTCATAAATAATGATTCATTGTCTGTGTTCAACAATTTTTTAGACAAAGTCTTTAAAAGCAGATCAAAAGAGTCATGCCAGGTAAAACTGGGCCAGGACAACAACCATTTAACAAGAGTTTTCATGGAAGGCGTTTTAACAGGTGAAGACCGGAGATGCCTTCTTTCGGTAGTTGATATTTCCAAGTTAAAAAAGTAATCAAATTCTTTGCACCAGGCATGGGTAGTATATGAATTACTTTTCTGAAAAGGGCGAAAAGGGCGACAAAAAAAAGAAGAAGTTAACCTGGTAACTTCTTCTTTATCCTTAGATCACTTAACCGTGCTAAGGCAGGCTAACTGAATTGCCGTCAAGCACAATTGCGGTTTGCGCCAGCGCTCTGCCATTAATTGATGCTCCGGTTTGAAAAGTAATGCCGGTCATCGATAATATTACTCCTTCAAAGTGTGAGGTTGTTCCAAAGGTTGCCTGACCCGCCACTTGCCAGAATATATTATTTGCCTGAGCACCACCACTTAAAATAATATTAACGGCAGAGCTCATGGTAAGGTCTTCAGCAATTTGAAAAATCCAGACATCGCTTGAATTACCTGAAATGGTGACGTCAGAAGCAATTGTTTTGTCTTATCAATTGTTTATTATAACCGGATTAAAAGATATACCTGATTGAAACTGCCCCTCCATCGGCCCAAAAGCCCGAGTATCCGTAAAAGTTAAAGGCAGGTTTCCAGTCAACACTCAGATTAAAGGGTATTTCCGCGAAATTGTATTCCAATCCTAAAATCCCATCGACTCCGATAACAGTATAAGATCTTCCGTGCTCTCCCCATCCTCTGTTATTACTGTCCCAGAAACCAATATGCGCACCGAAACCATAATACCAGTTCAGTCTGTCGATATCGAAAGCCCTGTTATGAATTTCATAAAGGCCGGTTAACTCAAGTCCTCTCCACCGGCTGGCAATTATTCCTTCCAGCGCCGCTTTGGATCCAATAAAATGCTTGATGGTTACACCATTTCCGAATCCGCCCCTGAGTCCTATTCCTGTATTGTAATCCTGGGAATAGCTGAATGAGGATAAGCATACTGCAAGCATAATGGTAATTCCAATTTTTTTCATTTTGTTATTTTTTTTGTACCCTTCATTGGCTTTTGGGTTTCGCCCCGACATTTAAGATCTGTGTCGGGCAGATGTGATATCTATAGTGGGTTGTACGGAATTTAGACCGCAGAAGTCAATCATTGCTGGTTCGGGGGGATCCATCAGCTTACAGCTGTAATGGTATAAATGCAACAGGCATTAATGTTAACACAGACGATAATATAACTTGTTCATTTTGTTGTTTTGGTCAGCCGCTATTGGCTGGGAGTAAAGGTGAGTATAAAGAGGGGTAGAAGCCTTACACTATTAATAGAATTAATTACACTTTTCACAGGTTATGGCTTTAACTGTTCGTATTTTTTTTCAACTGCTAAAAAACTTTACACAACTTTATCTGAATATAACTCTGGCAGGTTTTCCGGTCTCAAAATCACGGAAGCCAAAATCAAAACTTTGAAAGGAATTGAGCTTGAAAATGTTATCTCCCACTCCGGGAATGACAGGATAGAA
>SLGC01000266.1 GCA_007123885.1 Bacteroidales bacterium
CTTCACCTCCTCCTCACGCTATCTTTATAATATTCTGATCGATCCGGTTATTTCCGACATAATAAAGAAGCGCCTGATTTTGGTGCCCGACGGATTGCTTTCGTATGTGCCATTTGAATTACTCCTGTTGTCTGATCCGGAAGAGGGAAAGGTCAGTTACAGGGATCTTCACTATCTTTTAAAGGATTTTACAGTTTCATATAATTATTCGGCAACTCTCTGGCGGGAAAGCCTGGAAAAAAAATCTTTAGTCACAGGTAAAATTCTTGCTGTTGCACCACATTATGAATTTTCCGAAACACCATCCACCGAACCGTTCAGCAGCCGGCAGTATCTGGGCAGACTGGTTCCGCTGCCCGGAGCCCGGGAAGAGGCAATCAGTGTGGCCGGGATGATGAAAGGCAGGACCTTACTGGACGGTCAGGCTACGGAGCAAAAATTCAAGCAGATAGCCGGAGATTATCAAATTCTTCACCTGGCTATGCACACCCTGCTTGATGATGCGAATCCGATGTTTTCAAAACTGGTGTTCAGCGAATCGGAATATGATGAGGAAGACGGGTTTCTTAATACTTTTGAAATATACAATCTCAGGTTGAATGCAAACCTCGCGGTACTCAGCTCATGCAGGAGCGGTTATGGCACTTTTCGCAACGGCGAGGGAGTAATGAGTCTTGCCCGGGGCTTTCTTTATTCAGGTGTCCCTTCCATTGTAATGACCAACTGGGAGATTGAAGATAAGTCCGGCGCAGAAATAATGATTTTGTTTTATAAATACCTTATGCAGGGTTACCGTAAGGACGAGGCATTGCAAAAAGCGCGGCTGGAGTTCCTGCAAAACACCGATATGCTGAAGGCGCACCCCTACTTTTGGGGTGCATACGTCTGCATAGGAAATCCGTATGAAATATTCAGGATACACAGGAGATTTTATCCCACAGCAACTTTTATCCTGTTGTCAATGATAATGTTGGCAGTGCTTTGGCGCGGACAGATAAACCGGAGGTGGCAGGTTAAGAGACCGCAGTTCCCGCGCAGGAGCAAAAACAACAGCACGGGATAAGGCGCTAAATGCATCATTTTACCGGATTATTCCTGGTCCCGCAACCTCTTTTTAAGCTCCTGATATTCAGGATCCTGGTTGACCATCTTCATAAGTTGCTGCATGCAAAGGTATTTTTTCCTTCTTGCATAAACTTCATTTGAATAAGCCATCCTGGAAGAAATTTCTCTAAAAGATTTTTTCCTGAAAAACATCTTCAGCACCCTTTTGCAGTCACCCGACAACTTCCTGTAATGCCTCTGGTATATTTTTTCATATTGGTTTTCAAGGTGTTCAAGACGGGTTTTCTCACCGTCAACTTCTTCAACCGTTTCAGGATGTGAATTTTCAGCTAAAAAATCATCAACCGGATCGGTGGTCTTCCTGTGACTGTTTTTAATTTCACTTTGCCTGAACCAGATGAATTTGCATAATACAAGGAAATAATTGTGGAAAGAGGATTTTATTACCAGGTTATTTTCATTAAGCCTTTTAAAAATTATTATAAGTGCCTCCTGGAAAAGATCCCTTGCATCATGCTCATTTCCTCCATGCTTGATAATTACACGGCATATCTGTGGAAAATATGACCTGTACAAGTATTCAAGGATATCGTCTTTTCTGTTTCTGATACCTGTCAGGATGGTTTTATCGGAATACTTTTCCACTTTCGGATATTTGCAAAAAATATGAAATTCTTCCCAAACCTAAGAGAAATTAAGGTATTCCCCAAAACATCCACCTGTTTTTCTATATCCCGGTAAAGGAAATTCATTTTTTTGTATTTATTTTGAGCCGATTAAAATATTCAAAAAAAACCTATTTTCAATAACTTCAAATACTAGTGGATTGAAAAATCTTGAATTTCTTACACAAAACAAGACGGATTTAACATGGGCAGGTACCCTGATCAGGGACTTTTTTCTTTCGGCCGGCTTGCCGGAGCAGTATGCCGACTTATTAAAAACACTGATTGTCATCGTGTTGATATTAATGCTTGCATGGCTTGCAAATTTTGTGACCAGGAAATTGCTTCTTGCATATATCAGAAAAGTGATAAAAAGAAGCAAAACATTATGGGATGACCTGCTTCTTTCACATAAGATCCTTGACCGTCTTGCAAATTATGCTCCTGCACTGGTGATTTACTATACCGTGCCCACGGCACTCACGGCATATCCCGCTGCAGTAGCATTTATCCAGGCGGTCATTTCGATAATGATGATAATACTCGGTGTGCTTGTCTTTGATTCTCTTTTGAATATACTCCATGATGTATACAAAAGGTTTCCCGTATCAAAGGATGTAAGCATCAGCGGTTATATCCAGGTTGGGAAAATACTGGTTTATTTTGTCGGGGTCATCCTCATTTTATCTGTTATCCTTGATGAATCACCAATGGTATTCCTTACAGGACTCGGAGCCCTGGCAGCCGTGCTGATGCTGGTATTCAAGGATACCATCCTCGGGTTTGTTGCAAGCATACAACTCTCTGCCAATGACATGGTGAGGATAGGCGACTGGATCGAGATGCCGAGCCATAATGCCGACGGACCGGTAACGGAAATTGCGCTTAATACCGTTAAAGTCAGGAACTGGGACCAGACCATCACGACAATCCCCCCGTATGCTCTTGTTTCCGAATCATTCTATAACTGGCGGGGCATGACCGAATCCGGCGGCCGGCGGATAAAAAGGTCAATTAATATAGACATGAAGAGCGTCAAATTCTGTACTCCCGAAATGATCGAAAAATTCAGGAAGATACGTATTCTTGCCTCTTATATTGACGAGAAGGAGGAGGAGATGAGGCAATATAATGAGACACATGGTGTAGATGATTCCGTGCTGGTGAATAAAAGGCGTCAGACAAATATCGGGGTATTCAGGAAGTATTGCGAGCTTTACCTTCATAACCACCCCAAGATCAGGAAGGATATGACCTTTCTTGTCAGGCACCTGCAGCCCGGACCAACAGGTATCCCTATCGAAATATTTGTATTCAGCAGTGAACAGGCCTGGCCGGTTTATGAGGGAATACAGGCAGATATTTTCGATCACATCCTCTCCGTAGTACCCGAATTTGAACTGGGCATATTCCAAAACCCCACGGGAGATGATTTCAGAATGTTGCGTAACGGGTAGATCAAATTAATGAATCCTGCGCTGCCTGACAAATTCATACATCAGCACAGAAGCGGCAGCAGACACGTTAAGGGATCCGATATTCCCGAAAACCGGGATTTTGATCATGATATCGGAAGCAGAAAGCAGCGGGCCGGAAATTCCCTTATCTTCGGAACCCATTATAAGAGCAGCAGGTCCGGTAAGATCGGTATTGTAAAATAATTCTCCTTCTTTTTCTGTTGCGGCAATTATACGCAATCCGCTGTTTTTCATATATTCAAGGCTGGAACTGAGATTGGCGGACCGACAGACTGAAATAGTGTGCAACGCCCCTGCCGATGTCTTGATGGCATCCGGACCAACCATTGCCGCGCCTTTGGAGGGGATCAAGACAGCATGCACACCGGCACATTCGGCTGTCCTCGCAATAGCGCCGAAATTCCTTACATCAGTTATATTGTCGAGAACCAGTATAAAAGGGCTCTCTCCTTTTTCGAAAAGGGAGGTTAGAACTTCTTCAAGTTCAAGGTAGGTGATGACCGAAACAAGGGCTATAACACCCTGGTGATTTATTCGGCTTATTCTGTTGAGTTTTTCAACAGGAACAAATTGAAAAGGAATTTTTTGCTGATTCAGAAGGTTTACCAGGGAGTGGAAAATATCGCCTTTCAGACCGGTTTTAAAAAACACTTTTTCAATATCTTTTCCGGCTTCCACAGCCTCTATTACCGGTCGTAAGCCATAGATAATATCTTTTCTCATTTTTTCTTCCTTTCAATCTTTTCGTTTATTTTTTCCCATTGATCCATTTCCTTGTTCAGCCTGGCTTTTTTTCTTTCATAACGGGTAAAAAAATCCTGTTCCAGCGCCATCAGTGATTCCTTATCAGGGGCTTCAAGCAACTTGTTCATTTCTTCAATCTCCGTTTCAAGCTTGCTGATCTCTTTTTCAATATGCCGTACCTGTGATTCGAGTTTTCTTATTGTTCTTTCCTTGTCTTTTTTTTCTTCCCATGATATTTTGGCCTCCGATACGATTTTTTCATCCTGTATTCCATTACCCGGTTTTTTACCCGCTGTTTCGAGAGACTGAAGGGATTCCAGTTTCTTTTTTTTAAGAAAATCATAGATGCCCCCGATATTTTCCTTTATTTTCCGGTCCCGGAATTCATAAACCTTCCCGATCAGGCCGTCAAGAAATTCCCTGTCATGCGAAACGATTACAAGAGTCCCGTCATATTTTACAAGAGCTTGTTTAAGCACCTCCTTTGAATGCATGTCAAGATGATTGGTAGGTTCGTCCAGAACAAGCAGGTTATAGGGTTCAAGCAGCAATTTTGCTATTGCCAGCCGGGACCGTTCTCCACCGGAAAGCACCTTTACCTTTTTGTCGACAGTTTCGCCGCCGAAGAGGAAGGCTCCCAGTATATTTCTTACCCTGGTCCGGATATCACCGACGGCAATATCATCGATCGTCTGAAAGACCGTCTTCTCATCATCCAGCAATTCATCCTGGTTTTGTGCAAAATACCCTGTCCTGACATTGTGACCTTTCTTAAGTTCACCTTCAAACTCCAGCTCATCGACAAGGATGCGCGACAGGGTGGTTTTCCCTTCACCATTTCGTCCGACGAATGCCACTTTTTCATTTCGTTCCAGGACCATATTAATATTTTCAAGCACTTTTAACGGTCCGTAGCTTTTGCTGATATTTTTCATTTCAGCGACAATGCTTCCGGCACGGGGAGCCGGTGCAAACCTTATATTGATGGTATCCAGGTCTTCCAGGTCAACCTCTATTATATCAAGTTTTTC
>SLGC01000211.1 GCA_007123885.1 Bacteroidales bacterium
AAATCAGGATACTGCAAGGTTCTCCAGACCAATTAATTATTTGTAAATATGATGAAAACAACAAAAATCAGTTTATTTCTTCTGGCTGCATTTTTTCTCTCAATCTCGATTTCATGTGAGAAGGATGATATACATGGCCGTAAAATCGGAGGTACCGAAGCTCCGAAACAAGTAACGGATGTAACATACAAACCTCTTTTCGGCGGGGCCAGGTTCTTCTATACGCCGCCGCCTTGCGAAGATCTTTTATATGTTATGGCAACCTACACAACTAAAACGGGAAAATCATTCACTTTTTCAGCTTCCTACTTTGTTGATTCACTTGATGTAATAGGATTTGGTGATACAGTTGATTATAAGGTTGATCTTTATGCCGTCAACAGGGCCGGAGTTAAGTCAGCTCCGGTTACAATGACGGTTATTCCAATGGAACCCGCCATTTCAAGGGTGGCTAAATCAATTGAAGTAAAACCTGGCTTCGGGTCATTTTTCCTTGACTGGATCAATGAGCTGGAGCAGAGTGTAAATGTTTACGTGGATTTCAGCTATACCCAGAGAGGAGTAAAGTTTGATCACACCGCGGTATTCTCTTCAAATCTTGCTGAAGACCGCAGATTCGTTGAAAATCTGCTACTTACCCAGGATGAGCCCGTCACCGTCAAAGTCCGGATATCAGATGTCTATGACAATATCACAGATCCCATTGATATGGGTGAAATAATATTGCTCGAAGACATCACAATCCCAAAACAAAACTGGTTCCTTCCGGCAGCCAATGATTCGATCGGCGGTGTTCCGCAGGGCTTCGGCGATGGTCTCGAAGGAAGGTTGCGGTATTTGATCGACGATATTATAGACAGGGGTGACAATCTGAATTTCATGCACACACATTCAAGAGGACGGACCGGTAATGTAGCTGATGGGAATATGCCCTGGAATGTAATCATAGATCTTGGCGATTATTATGAATTAAGCCGGATATTGACCCATCAAAGGCATTCCGGCGGACTTGCCAACATAAACAGGGGGCAATATTACAGGCATGAGAATGTGGGGATTTATGCGATGTACTACTGGGATGAAAGCCTTGACGAGTGGGTTCATATTTCCGAGCATACCATTCCTGTTCCTGTGGGATTGAGCGAGCTGGAATTTGTAAAGGCAGGTGAAGCCGGTGACATGGCTTATATGTATCCGGATGATCCCCAGTATACTCCTCCGACCCGGTGGTTTAGGTATGAGGCGCTAAAAGGATTTACAGCGAATTATACACGTGAGGACGCAAATTGCCTGTCAGAGATTACTCTTTTTGGAAAAAAAGCTAACAAATAAGATTGCCAGGTAAATAAAACTTTTAAAGAATACATAGAGATTATGAAAAACATTTTATTGCTCTTAACAGCAATCATTGCTTTAATGACGTGGTCATGCGACAAAATGTATGACAAGCATGAAGCATATGAGGGGGAAATAGTATATCCCGCAAAGTTTGACACTATTCATGGAAGGATTGGCTTCGAGCGTGTGGAACTTGACCTGATGAAAGCAGGCCGAATTTCCGGTAGCCAGATCAGGATGGGTAAAGCCAAATCTACAGTTATCGAATATGATGATCAGATAATTGTTATTGATTCAATTGTGTCCTGGGTAAATATTGAAGGACTTACACAAACCAAACTCTACAGGTTTAAAGTATATACCACCGATGAGTTTGGCAACAAATCGGTTCCTCAGGAAATTGCCCTTATCCCGTTTACATCAGATGATCTTAGCATGCTGGCTATCACACCGCCCAGAATAATGACTTCGCCCACAGCCGCCGTCATTGACTGGCCAAACAACATCTCTTCTGTTATTATGAATTATGTTGGATTATCATTCGAATATACCAACAGGGATGGAGTTGTACAGAGTGGAGAAAGAGGATCCGATTCCCGGTTTTTTATAGGAAATGTGGAGCCCGGCAAGCCTGTCAACATCAACATGGAGTACCAGATTGTTCCCATAGTTAACAGAATGCCAATTCTGGATACCGTAGTAGTCTCAAGCGTACTCACAGTCAACATGCCAACCGGGTCTACTACCTTCTCGCCGGAAGAGCGTGAGATACTTGAGGCAAACGGTGTGTCGGTATTCACCGCAGACGGTGTTTCTGCAATCGAAACACTGGTATATCCCGTACATGCCGGTTCACTGCAGGATATTTTCTACTTTCCTAATATTAAGATACTTGATCTGGCCGGAGGCGATATGTTTAAGCTTCCCGAATTGGTCTATGACAGAAATACCATTCTTGATATTGTGGGTGGAGGAGAATTTTCTCCATTCATGCGGAAAGCCGGGAATATATCACATGGAAATCAACAGGCTCTGAAAGATTTTCTTGAAGCAGGATTTATCGAAAAGGTTTATTACAGGCCGAACACCATGGGGCTTGATGAGCTTTTGATGCCATACGTGGAAAGCGGCATAGTTGAGCTGGTTGAGGGTCCTGATGAAGTTCTGGTGGATAATCAGTTTCATCTGAACGGAATTGTCCAGGACTGGAACTGGAATGCTGAAGTGATTTTTCCTGCTACGGATGCACCGGAAGGAACCGGACTGGAAAATGTTTACAAGGTGATTCCCAGAGCAACCAGTTCCTCGATTGTATTTGCATTGCCCCGGGAATATCAGTTCAATATAGCTGAATACAGGTATTTGAAATTCAAGGTATATACGCCGACCGCTGAGGAATTATCCGGGACTTACGAGCCATTCAGGCGTCTTTGGCCAAGGTTCATGAACCGTATGTGGTCATTTGCTGAAAACAGCAATTTCGGACAAGCATACTGGGAAATACCTCGTTTCCATATTAATGAGGCCGAACTCGCATCATGGGTTGAAATAACTCTGGATCTTACAGAGGCTCTCGACAGGAACAACAGGGTGATTGTCCTTAACATTGGAGGTGAACCATGGGTGGATTTCAATCCTCCATCCGATCTGGAGTATTGGTTTGCCAATATCAGATTTACAAAAGAGCCCTGAGCAGACTCTTTTTAAATATGATCTATTAATTAAGGTTCGGTCCTTATGGATCGGACCTTAATTAAAATTCACCAAATAGAATTCTCCCCCTGCGGAAACTTGCTTACCCGTTTTTTGCTTCCCCGCATTTTTATATCACCATATGCTCTCAGTGCAAAGCCCTGGAACGACATTAGCTCGCCTAAATAAACTTTTACAAACTGTGAAAACGTATCTGCTGTTAATCTTTGTTCTGGTCATGTCCCACTGTTCCGGCTCAAATGGAGAACTGGGAATCTATGAAGGTAACACCCGTTACTTTTCATGGGATGATAAACCTATTTTTCTTGCTTCGCGCAGTTTCGGCTGGACCGCAATCAGCGATTCCCATTTTGATTTTGTACGGGATATTGAAACAATGGCTGCCAATGGAGGTAACCTTCTTCGCCTGACCCTGTTCTGGCCCGGCCATGGTGATGAGGGCGGAGAACTTCCCTGGATCCGCAATGAAGAGACCGGAATGTACGATCTCGATCAGTTTAATCCGGCCTATTTTGAAAAACTGCACCATTATATTATGGTCGCAGCCAAAAATAATGCAATTGTAAACCTTGAGGTTTTCGACCACCCTGCCGTAAAGGGAGGTTCGGGTCGTTGGCCTTCCCACCCGATGAATCCTGCCAGGAATGTGAATTACGATGATGAGGAATTTGGCACCAGCTCAGTTGATCACCGTTTTTTCCGGTCTCTTCCCATGCATGACAACAAACCTGTAGCCCTGAAATATCAGCAGCAGCTTTTATACAAGGTTTTGGATGAAACCCTGGATTTCAGAAATGTGATCTATTCGCTTGGCAATGAATGCCCATCCCCCCTTGAATGGAACCTCTACTGGACCCACCTTATAAAGGATTATGCAGCCGGCAGGGGAAAGAGCAATATCCTGGTTACAAATATGTGGCAGCGTGATATGGTAGAATTTGATGTGTTTGATATACAGGATGCCCAAAATCCTTATCGTGTGAGACGTGCAAACCCCAGCCAGATGTGGAGCGCATACCAGTCTGTACATCGCTGGCAGAGAGATCATAACAATATCAAGCCTGTATATGACAGCGGCCAGATGGGTGGTGCCCCTGGCAGTAATATTCTTCACCAGCTTTGGATGTCTTTCGTGGGTGGCTCTGCAGGAATGAGGTATCACCGTATGGCCCCGGTACATCCCCGCCCGGGAATATCTACAGAGGTTGAAGTGGGGAACTGGGAAGATCCCTTTCATCTTGAACAGATGAAGTGGGTCAGGAACTTCCGGCAATTTACGAAGGATATTGAATTCTGGACCATGGATCCGTTATGGGATTTTGTTATCAGGGGGGAAGGTTATGCGTTTGGACGGCCCGGCGATGAATATATCATTTATCTTCCAGCCGGTGGCCGTATCACTATCAGAGGCCTAGAGAGAACCGGCCATTATGAATTACACTGGTATGATCCTGATCAGGGAATTTATGAAAAAACCGAAAAATTGAGTATACTGGAGGACAGCGGAGAGGTTACCTTCTCATCCCCCGGTCAGGATCATTGGGTGCTTCATGTAATCCGTATAAGCGGTCTTAGCTGACACGGTACTCCGTATCAGGCCCCAAAATCACTACGGCCGGCATCTTATGCTGAGAACCCACGTTGCGATCATAGTGCATTCGTCAGTCGCCTATATGCAAAAGACTCCTGAACAGATGCAACCAGATGGCACTATCCCCGCCTGTTTTTAATCGCTTAAAAATTCCATAATATTGCAGAATTAAAATTGATTCGGATGCATTGGGGCTGTTATCTGCCGTGTCCAGAACTGATGAATATGTCATGGCCTTATTAATTTCTTGCCGATGCAGCTTTAACGGGTTTAATCTGAAATATGGATTCCAGTAAAAAATTTGGTACGGCACCGGTATTTATAACAGCAATTTCC
>SLGC01000120.1 GCA_007123885.1 Bacteroidales bacterium
TCAGCAGGAAGCATCTGATATTGCCGGGAGCAAATTCGCTGCCGGATTGATACGCGAGGTTTAATCCCTCCGGATGGAAGTGGATCTGGGTGAAGCTTTGAATAATTACGACATGGCCGAGATCAATTACAATTCACAATTGGGCCTGTTCAAAGAATATCTGGGCATAGATCTCCGTGACAGTATTGTACTGCAAAGCGATTTAACTTATGTTCCAGTTTTCGTGGATGTGGAAAAGGCCCTGGAAATGGCCCTGGAAAACCGTCCGGAACTGCGTGAAAATGAGATCCAGATAGAAATCCAGGAAATGGAGATAAGGCGCCGGAAAGCGGCGGGCAGGATCAGCGGGGATATTCTGTTTAACTATAATTTTATCGGTGTGGATAAAACCAACCTGGCAATCCCCCTTCAGACCGCCTATGGTAATACCTGGCAAAATCTGATGGATCGTCCCGGGAGTTTCGGTGTAGGACTTACAATAAACATACCGATCCTGGACTGGGGAGAAAACAGGGCGAGAGTGCAATCCGCTGAGGCCCTGCTGTCACAATACACCCACATCATGGATGGTAACAGGGTCAGCATTGAAAGAGACCTCAGAACCACAGTCGATCGCCTTCATAATAGCCTCAAAAGACTGAAACTGCTGGAAAAAAATATACTTGTGGCAGAAAAAAGCTTTGAGATCTCGAGGGATCGCTACGCCGGTGGCGATATCGACAGCCAGGCGATGGCATTGGAACGGGAGCGCCTCAATACTGCATATATTTCCAGGCTCGAATCATTCATTACCTATAAACTTATGCTATCGGACCTGATGCGCAAGACATTTTACGATTTTGAGAAAGATATGTCGGTGCTTGATCTGTAAAGCGTTAACCGGATTTCATTCACTTCAAACGGCCCCATTTGAGAAAGATATGTCAGTGTCTGGCGATGGCATAGTTCTGTTCACATATGGATTTATCCCTATATTCTACTATATTATGATCATATGGGCCATTCTTTCGGTGCTGGAAATGATTGCAATCCAGATGATTATTCCGGAAATGAAACCTAATCTGAAAGGCCTGTACTGGGTTTTGAAAGAACGCCAATCAGTATACATATATCATGATCAGGGCCGGAAGGAAGTGAAAATCAACCCTGAAAGTCGTGAAGTTATCAGCGATACCCGCAATGCCAAACGAAAATCGGGAAGCTGACCACTTTTCGCATGATATTGGCCTGCAGGATAAGACTTTTCAGAAAAATTCCCGCCACATGTCATTACTGACTGCCATACCGAGATTGCGATTACCGGCATGCCGATCAAAAAAACCAGCGACGATCATTATTAGTCTTTTTCAAAAAAGAGACCGAAAAACCGGTATTACTGCAACCAATTGCCCTTTTTTTGAATCATAGTATTAGGTGTAACCCTTTAAAAACCCTACGGTTACATGATCATTTTTTTCAGGGGTCATACTTTAATATTACATTATAATGAAAAATCCCGCAGTCATATTTTTGTACTTGTACCTCATAGCCTGCGCATTAATTGAAGAAACCATCAGCTGGTTTAATCGACATATTAAAGGCGATCAGGCTTATACAGTGAGAAAGCCGGTAAACAATACTCCCTGAAACCAGTCCCCGTACGGTGCTATTACTACCATGAAATCATTTCATTTTTCAATCATGGATTTTTTATGGTATTACCCTGCTTAAAGCAGGCATGAGCCAATTCTTCATCAAGTACAGAGAGCTCACCCCCCGGCAGAAATTTCACCGATAACCTTCTTTCTGTCACTCATGCGCAATTAAGAAAAAGTCACAATATGCCATTGTTGGAAACCGTCATGGTATTCAGCATACCCAGTCCTTCCACCCGCTGTGGTGAGGGCCGATGTACCAATTTGGTTATCTATAATTGGCAGCGCTGCCAGCGGAGTCACAACGGATGAAAACAATCTGAAAACCGCCATGAAAGTGTAACGAAAAGGAAGAATTAACGTACATAGTGTAGTTTCTGTAAGAGAATGAGTTTTTGATCATTAGATTTAAGTAATTAACCTTTTTTATAAAACCTAATTTACCGTATTATGAAGTATCTAAAATTTATTTGCTATTCAGCAATTTCCATGTTTTTGCTATCCTCCTGTGGCAGTAGCGAGGTTCCTGTTGTGAAACTGTATCCTGTAGGATCCAGTACAGGAGAATACCAGTACATCGATGGGAAGGGTAGAATTGTTATTAATCCCCAGTTTCGCCAGGCAACTGTGTTTAGAGAGGGTTTGGCGCTTGTTCGGACACCAGGTAGTGACGGGAAATATGGTTTTATTGATGAAAAGGGCCAGTTTGCTATAAACCCTCAATACAGCAATGCCACTTTCTTTAGCGAAGGCATCGCCTGGGTTACCAATGATAATGAAGTGATAAACGGCATAAACAAAAAAGGCCAAATAGTAATCACATTACCCGATATTTACAACATTGACATATTCAGTAACGGATTATCGGCATTTAGAAATGAGAGTAGAGGCCCTTTTGGCTTCATCAACAAAAAGGGCATTATAGAAATTAACCCCCAGTTTTTAAGTGTTGAGAATTTTAGCGAAGGTCTTTGCGCAGTTATGAATGATGAATATAAATGGGGCTACATTGATAAAAAAGGGATACTGGTTATCAACTACCAGTTCGACAGAGCTCTCTCATTTAGAGGCGGAAGGGCTGTTGTTTACTTGAATGATAAAGCAGGTGTTATTGACAGGAAGGGCAGGTACCTGATTAACCCCCAATTTGATCAAATGACATCAGACGGAAATCTCTACTTGATAGTGCAGAATCAAAAAATGGGTTGGTGCGATCGAAATGGGTCGATAATTATCAACCCGCAATTTGATGCTGCAGGACCCTTTCTTGGGGGTAACCTCGCTCCATTTGCATCTGGTGAAAAATGGGGATTTATTGATAAAAAGGGAAAGATAATCATTAATCCTCAGTTTGATGAAGCTCTCCCCTTTAATGGTAATAAAGCCCTTGTGCAAAGCAATGATAAGATTGGGTTTATTGACAAGTCCGGCAGGTATATTATTAACCCGCAGTTTGATGATGTTTCAGATGATCTTGTTGCATTTTTATTGAGTGATTTCTGGCAATATAGAATAGGCTATTCAACTCTTTTCTTATAAAAAAAAGTCCTCAAAAACGCCATTTTAATCTTACATAACTTACTATGAAATACTTAAAATTGATCTACTATTCAGCAATTGCCCTGGTTATCCTATCCTCCTGTGGTGGTAATGAGGTCCCTGTTGTGAAACTGTACCCTGTAGAATCCAGTAGTGGGGAATACCAGTATATTGATGAGAATGGTAGAATTGCTATTAATCCCCAGTTTCGCCAGGCAACAGTGTTTAGAGAGGGTATGGCGCTTGTTCAAACTGGTGGCAATGATCCTAAATGGGGATACATTTCCCCAGATGGTAATTTTGCTATTATTCCCCAGTATAATACGGCAACTGTTTTTAGCGAAGGTCTGGCATGGGTTATGCTCGATAGCGAGCATCCATTCACCATCGATAAAAGAGGACGAACAGCATTTACTTTATATGATGCCCTTGAGGTTAACATTTTCCAGGAAGGGCTGGCAGCCTATAGTATAATTAGTGATATTGGGGAAGAACTTTGGGGGTTTATAGATAAAACAGGTCAGGTTATCATTACACCTCAATTTGCAAAGGTGATGGGCTTTAGAAACGGTAGTTGTGCTGTAATGAACCAGGAGGGGAAGTGGGGTTATATTGATAAAAATGGGAAAATCACAATTAACTATCAATTTGATTATGCCTATGGATTTGAAAAAGGTAGAGCAATTGTACTTTCAAATGATAACTTCGGTGTTATAAATAAAGATGGCAGGTACACTATTAATCCTCAGTTTTCTGCAATGATTATTGATGGTAATTCATTCCTGGTCGAGCAAAATGGTTTATGGGGCTGGTGCGATAAAAATGGTAAGATAATTATTAATCCTCAGTTTATTTTGGCTCTCCCCTTCTTAGACAATAAAATGTCAGTGGTAAAGTCGGGTGGTAAGTTTGGTTTTATTGATAAGTCCGGGAAATTCATTGTTAATCCCCAATTTGACTTTGCTCTTCCCTTTAATAATAAATCTTCTATTGTTAAGAGTTCAGGCAAATATGGTTTTATTGACAGAAAAGGAAAATTCACTGTTAACCCTCAGTTTGACAATGTGTCCGATGATCTTGCCGACTTTCTCTTAGGTATTGCCAGCGATTATGTTGCCTCATCTCCATTTAAGGATAAATCCTTTTTTACTTATATGAATTCTGCAAACCAGTATAACAGTCTGATTTTATCATTGCAAGTAAACAGGCAGTATGATAAGTATCTGGTTAATGAAAGTGATCAATGGAGATTATTTTTAGAAGAAGGCATGTTATATTCTATCAATATGATGTCTGATGATTTTTACGCCTCCCTGGAGTTATTTGATAGTAAAGAAAATTTTATATTAGAAAATGATAATAGTGGGGGTAGATATGATGCCAGAATTTTTTACATTCCCTCGACTAGTGGTGTTTATATATTGGAATGTGCATCTCAATTTGGAGAGGAGGG
The DNA here is from genome assembly GCA_007123885.1 of Bacteroidales bacterium. Lineage (GTDB taxonomy): Bacteria > Bacteroidota > Bacteroidia > Bacteroidales > PUMT01 > PXAP01. Next base: position 4,627 of record SLGC01000120.1, read on the forward strand.
AAACTATTCTATAAAAGTTCAGGTGATACCTGATAGAACTCTGGGAATCAATTCAACTGTTAGAGAAACTCTTTCAAGAAATTCTCCAATACTCAATAGCAGAAGTAGTCAAATCTGGTCGGTTTATCTAGATGAATCATCCTTCTATCAAATTGATCTTATGTCCAGCGATTTCGATGCATACTTAACTCTCCTGCTAAACGGTGAAGTTATTTATGAGGATGATGACGGTGGATCAGGGTATGATTCAAGAATAAGGCTAAGACCACCGGTAAGCGGATATTATACTATTTATGCCAGTGCATATAGCGGTTTAGGTCAATATTCCCTTTTGGTTCAAAATAGATAGTTGTTTTAAATGAAAAGCTCCGTATAAATCAAATTGCACGGTATTTTCACTGAATATTGATCACCCCATCTGCAGCTCCACTTTTTTCCCCGCAAGGGAAAGGTTCTCCCTGATGTATGTCTCATCCCATAGGTTGGAGATCACCGCTGTAATATTCGGGTTTTGCAAAGCCCATAAATAGGCTTTCATCGGAGGTTTCAGATCACCGGGCACAACCCTGTTCACCTTGGCCACACGCCATTCCGGTATTTCAAGGCCCTTGTGCTGAGTGGCTACTGCCATGGCTGCCTTCATGGCAATGATCCCCACCCCTTTTTCCTTTGCATATCGAATAGATTCTTCCAAAAAACCTCCGTTGATAATATTATAAGAAGCCATCACCATATCATATTTGCCCGTGTTGGTGGCTGCTGTAATTACCCCGGCTGCATCATTATGGGTGGAAACTCCAAAGAAGCGTATTTTGCCTTGTTTTTTCAGGTATTCAATGGTTTCGATCATCTCCTCATTCTGAACTTCCTCAGCACTGCTCGCGCCATGAGGGCACAGCAGGATATCAAAATAGTCGGTGCCGACCCTTTTCAGGCTTTCTTCAAGAGATTCAATAATTGCTTTACGAAATTCTCCGCTTCCTTCGACCTTGTGCCTGTAATCTTTCATCATCACATTACTCAGGTAAGCGCCGTCGAAAGCATTGACATGTGTCGGCCAGAAGGACATGAAATACCCGGGCTGCTCCACCCTGTTTTCGGCAATGGCATCTTTTGCCTTCTTCAAATATGCCTCCTGTTTAGCTGCAGGAAGACCATTGAATATCTCCCTGTACATCCTGTTTCTTATCCCGGAAAAACCGCTTATTTTAGTTGCAAGGTAAACTTTTTCTCTTTTAGACGGACTATCAAGAAGTCTTCCAAATGCCGTTTCACATTCACCCCTTCCATAAGCAGGGGCCATATCCATGTAATTAAGCCCCATTTCCATAGCAAGCTCTAAGTGTTTATAATTATCGTTCCGGATAGGATCGCCCCCACCTGCCACTTCCGATACCATTAGTCCCGTTCGTCCCAGCTGTCTGTAAGCCATGGTGCTTTGTTTGTTTCTCCACTCAAGGGCGACAGCTTTTTCTGATACCACCGGAGTATTTTCTCTGGCCGCCGAGCCAAGGGCCTTCAAGCCGCCGACAGATAAACCTACTGAGGCCAAAGCCCCGAATTGCAAAAATGTTCTTCTGTTAATCCCTGGATTTTGCGATTCCTGTTCCATTACTGATAAGTTTTTATTAGAATGGTTGATAAAAAACAATTGCTATTTAAACGTCCGCTTCATTCCGGTTCAGTTGACTCTATTCGGTGACAGGACCTCGCACCATTTGTTTAAATCTTGTGCCAATAATGTCCGAACTGCCATCATCAGCTGCTGAAAAGATGGCAATACCGATTGCGAACCTTGATCTTATATTCATGAATAAATATAACGTTTTGTATATATATAATGTTCAATTGGACCGGGAGTCAAGAATTAACCCGGAAAACCATTCCTAACCTGGGCTCGAATGGATGAACAAATGCTCCTTATTGCCGGATTTATAGATATGCACAAGGTTATCCCCATCCATGATAACCGGTAAATAATAAAATGATGTTAAATGTGTCCAAAGTATTTTTTATAATTTTACACTCAACCAAATTAATATTTTCTCATGAAAAGAAGAAAATTTTTCAAGCTTGCTTCAACCGGAGCTGCAGGATTAGCTGTAGGAGCATCATGCAAAACCACTGATCATGAAAGCCCGGGTAATGCATCAGGTTCAGGAGCATTTAATGTAGTCCCTCCATATCGGAATGAGATAAAAACTTCATTTTCCAGTGCAGGATCCAGGGCACCCAGCGACAGGGTAATTCTTGCCCTGATCGGAGCCGGTGGCTACGGATCCCGATTGTCTATGTCAGCTGCAAGACTGGGAGAAAATGTGCAGATCAAATACATCTGTGATGTTGATGATACAAGAGGAGGATGGGCCATGTCCGAACTTGAAAAAATACAGGGTTTCATGCCAAAAAAGGTAAGGGATATGCGCATTGTTTTTGATGATAAGGAGGTAGATGGTGTTTTTATTGCCACTCCGGAACACTGGCATGCACTGGCAGCAATCCGGGCATGTCAGGCCGGAAAGGATGTTTACGTTGAAAAGCCAATTTCACACAATATATTCGAGGGCCAGCAGATGATCAGGGCAGCTATGAAATATGAAAGGATAATTCAATGCGGGACCCAGAACCGGAATCCTGATTATGCTTATTCCGCCCGGGATTATATTAAGAGCGGCAAACTTGGGGAAGTTTTTGCAGTTAATGTTAGAGCACTGGATGATGGCCCCGTACCGTTTAATCCGGGAGAGGATACCGGTGCGCCTGATACGATCGACTGGGATATGTGGCTTGGCCCGGCAAGAAAAGTGCCTTACAATGTTTCACGCCATAGATCATGGTCGGTTTACTGGGAATACGGCAGCGGACCCTCTACAGGAGGCTGCGCCTCCCATCAGCTCGATTTGGCGCGTCTGGTACTGGACGATCCCGGCTTTCCGAAATCCGTTTATTGCGCCGGAGGTCGCTATTTCTTTGATGATAACCGTGATGTTCCCGATTATCAGATGACAACTTTCGACTATGGCAATTTTGTTCTGACTCTTCAGACAGGCCGGTGCACTACATATATGCAGAAAACACCTCAGATTATCCGGAGCAGTACAACCGAATTTCCCATGTGGATGCAAAATGGAACCAGGATTGATATATACGGATCAAAAGGTATGATGTACGTGGGAAGAATGGGTGGCGGATGGCAGGTTTTCGACAAGGATGAAGAGATTGTCGCCCAGCAGACCGGAATTGATCCAATGGATCCGCATATTCTTGATTTTATTGATTGCATACGGACAAGGAAACAACCTAAAGGCAATATCATTGAGGGTCATAAAAGTATGTTGCTTATACACCTTGCAAACATATCATACCGGGTTGGAAACAAGCAGTTAATATTTTCTCCCGAGTATGAATCTATATTGAACGATGAAGCAGCAACAGCTATGATCCGTCGTGAATACAGGCAGGGTTATGAGATAGGTGAAAATGTCTAGCCGTCAGCCTGGAGGAATGGCTCGGGCACTTCCAATGAATTGAAGCACTAATACCATTATTAAAAGGGTATCATTGCTGATAATTATTTTGACATTCGTCCACCCCGATCCGGAAAGGCTTCTATTTATAACACCCAGCATTCTTAAAGCGACCGGGAACATGTAATTTAGCGCCATAAGATAATAGAGCCAATTAATTGATTAATCTTTTTTTAATAAGCCAGGGACAAATGAAAAATATCTTTATTATCGGATTTTTATTAATCTGCCATACTGTAGGTTATACTCAGAGTTTTAGTATGGAACTGTGGACCGGAGAGGTTCCCAATTCACTCTTGACTGAAGAGGGTGAGATACAGGAACAGAAAGATGTTCTTTATATAAGGAATGTCCGGAACCCCGAAATTGCTGTTTATCTTCCTGCCGGAAGGCACGCCACCGGAGATGCTGTAATTATCTGCCCGGGAGGAGGATATCGTGTTCTTGCTTATGACTGGGAAGGATCGGATATAGCAAGTTGGTTTAACTCAAAAGGAATTGCGGCAATCGTACTGAAATACAGGTTGCCTGTATCAAATTCTATCAAGGTCAGGCACGAAGCGCCCCTTCAGGATGCTCAAAGAGCAGTGAGAATGGTGCGGCATTATGCGGACGAATGGAATATTAATAAGGCCAGAATTGGTATAATGGGTTTTTCGGCAGGTGGCCACCTGGCATCCACGCTTGAAACTAAATTTGATTATCGCACTTTTGACCCCGTTGATGAAATAGACAGGATTAATGCGCGGCCTGATTTTATGATCCTGGTTTACCCGGTAATCAGTTTCAGGGAGAAATTCTCCCACAGCGGTTCACGCGATGCCTTACTAGGAAAAGACGCCACTCAGGAACTGATCGATTTTTATTCAAATGAATTGCATGTCGGTGCAGGCACTCCTCCTGCATTTATAGTGCATTCAGGCGATGATAAAGGAGTTCCTGTAGAGAATAGTCTCTATTTTTACCAGGCACTTAAAGATCATGGAATATCATCAGAAATGCACATTTATCCCTATGGCGGGCACGGATTTTCTCTGGCAATAGGAAGGGGATATCTGCAATCATGGACCGAACGGCTTCATGACTGGATATTGAATACCCGGCTGAGCGAATAAACTACCGCTGCTAACTATTAATTATTAGTTGGGCCCACCTGGGCTCGAACCGGACCGAACGTTAAGAATCAACCCGGGGGGTTGATTTAGTGAGGGGCCAGACTGCAGGGGTGGCTTCGAGCCTCCCAATGAATTGAACAAAAAAAAGCACCTGCAGTTAGTGATTGCAAGTGCCTGTCTGTTTTGTGGGCCCACCTGGGCTCGAACCAGGGACCCCCTGATTATGAGTCAGGTGCTCTAACCAGCTGAGCTATGGGCCCGGAATTTGATAAATAATATATAATATATATCTAATTTTGGGACTGCAATATTACATATTTCTCCTGTAAAAAACAAAAAGCCAAAATTTTGTTTCAGAAATTACAATATTTTGTCTTACAGGAGGAACCGCTTTGCTTTCTCATAAAATTTTTTCACCTTGGCTGTGTGTGATTTAAGATGAAAAAATTTGACCTGAAGGTCGATTGCTCATGTAATTTATATCTCCTTTTGCTATTTTAGTCAGATGAGAAATTCATGTTCATTTGTATTCTATTTTTCAATATAACAATTGATTTTTTTATGGTAAACGCAAAAATTATTCCATTCAGGGAGCAAAATCCGGAGGCGATCGTATTTGACCTGGGAGGCGTACTGCTAAAACTGGATGTGCGGAAAACAATAGATGCCTTTATTTCTCTGGGATTTGAGAATGTTGAAGAAAAGATGGCAAGGATCCTGACCAAAAAACCGGAAACTGATGATGCAGGCCTGTTCCGGCTCTATGAAACCGGGCAGATCACGTCGGAGCAGTTCAGGGAGGGTATCCGAATGCATACAGGAAAGGATATCAGTGATGAGAAGATAGACAGGGCATGGACTTCCATGCTCCTGGAAATTCCGGAAAACAACATCAGTCTCATCGAAAAATTAAGCGAGTCATACAGGATATATCTTCTGAGCAATACGAATGACATACATATTGAGCATATGCTTGCTCATTCCGGCAGCCTGCGGGGTTTTGGAAGCCTTGTCAACCACTTTGACAAGTTATACTATTCCCATATGGTAAAAATGAGAAAGCCCGATGCAGAGATTTACCGGCATGTGATAGAGGATGCCGGCATTAATCCGCAAAAATCATTATTTATTGATGACTCACCTGCAAATATAGAAGGTGCCACTGCAGCGGGCTTCCTTACATACCATCACCCGGCAAACTCAAGCCTTGAACCTTATTTTAATCCGGCGTGACAAAATAGTGATTCTATGGCATCACATCGTTTACATCTATTATGGTTTTTTCAGCAGTAGTTTGTTAGCAGTTTAATTATTTGTCTGCCAATTTGGGAAATCAATGCTCCATAAACCGGGGATATAAATATAATATCTTTACCTTGTATGCCGGTCCTGTTCAGAAAATATAATCCGGTACCAGAAAAATAAATAAAGAGATTATGGCATATATCCAAACTAAAAGAGCCCGGCAATCATTGGCATTGGCCTTTATGAGCTGCATCACTCCCGCATTGCATATATCCTGTAGCACAAACAAGGATGATACCCGGAATCAAAAACCTAATATCGTTATCATCTTTGCTGACGACATGGGTTATGGTGATGTACGATCGCTGAATCCTTATGGCCGTACCCATACACCTGCCATTGATAAAATGGTAAGTGAGGGGATTACTTTTACAAATGCCCATGCCAGTGCTTCAGTATGCACACCCTCCCGGTATGGCATTTTGACGGGCAGATACGCCCAAAGATCATCAACCGGGGCAGATCGTGGAATCGGGGGATTTCACAGACCTGTTATTGAGCCGGAAAGGGAAACTCTGGCCTCAATGCTCAAGAAGGCAAGTTATACATCCGCCTGCATCGGCAAATGGCACCTTGGTCTTGGCTGGCAGACAAAAAACGGATCTCCGGCGGAATTAGACAGAAATACGGGATTTTCCAATGTGGATTATAGTCGAGAGGTAAGCCCGGGGCCTAATGATTATGGCTTCGACTATTCATTCATTCATCCGGCTTCACTGGATATCCCTCCCTACATGTTTTTGCGCGACCATAAGGTTATCGATCCTGATGTAATACTTACAACCGATCATTACCCGGCAAGAAAAGAATACACCGAATATGCCTGGGATAAGAAACATACCGATGAACATGCGGTATACTGGGAAAAGGGGGTCTGGTGGCGACAGGGTGAAATGTCCCGTTCCTTCAGAATAGAGGATTGCCACAGTGAAATTCTCAGGGAGGGAATACAGTTTATAGAAAACTGCGCCAGAGAAAAACCCGGTACTCCGTTTTTTCTTTTTCTGCCTTTGACCGGGCCCCATACACCATGGGTTCCTACTGAAAAGTTTAAAGGTAAATCACCAATCGGGCTGTATGGTGATTTCATCATGGACATTGATGACGTGGTAGGCCGGATAAAGAATGCTCTGGTCAGACATAATTTAGATGAAAATACCATATTGATTTTTACCAGCGATAACGGCGCATATTGGCCCCGGGAAGAAATTGAACTACATGATCATGATTCCAATTGGGGTCGCCGTGGACAAAAGGGTGATGTTTGGGATGGAGGCCATCGCATACCTCTGGTTATCTCATGGCCTGGCAGAATAGGTGAGGCTTTTGTTTATAACCATCTTGTCAGCCTTATAGACTTTTTTGCCACTTTTGCTGAGTTGACGGGGCTGGAATTGGGTGATGACATGGGAGAGGACAGCTTCAGCCTTTTGCATGTTCTAAAAGGAGATAGTCAAAAACCCGTACGTCCGGCCATGACCCATTATTCATCAAGAGGAATGTATAGTATTCGTAGTGGAGAATGGAAATATATAGATGGCCTGGGATCCGGGGGTTTTACTGATCCGCCCATAGTGAAACCCCGGGCAGGTGGTCCGCAAGGCCAGCTTTACAGAATACATAATGATAGCCTGGAATCAGAAAACCTTTATCTTGATTATCCTGAGAAAGTATCAGAATTGCAAAAGATCCTTGAAACTAACAAAGATATACCGGAGAGATTTAATATTCAGGAATAACTTATGAGGGTGATCATGTGACCTTTATGCCTCTGTCCAGTCCCCGCTATCCCTGATCAAAGAAATAAGCTCATCGACAGCATTTTCTTCGGGAATATTTTTTTTAACCACCTGATGCTTCCTGTAAAGGGTGACTTTCCCCCTGCCCGATCCGACATATCCGTAATCGGCATCGGCCATCTCGCCGGGGCCATTGACTATGCATCCCATCACGGCAATGGTGAGCCCCTTGAGATGAGAGGTTCTTCGCTTCACAGCAGTGGTTGCCTTCTGGATATTAAACATGGTACGACCGCAGGAGGGGCAGGAGATGAATTCCGTTTTACTTGTCCTGACGCGTGAGGATTGCAAAATTGAAAATGCAGTGGATTCTGAAAGGTGATCTTTTACGGCCGGTCTGTTTACAAGCCAGATACCATCACCCAGTCCATCTATGAATAGCGGGGCAAAATCGGCCGCTGCAGCGATCTGGAAATATTCGTTATCTTCAATATCATACTCTTTCTTGAATATTACAGGATTGCTGCAGTCATTCTCCTCAAGCTTTTGCAGGAAGGATCTCATTTCTAACGGTGTACAGCCGGATTGTGAAAGCGCAACAAAAACCAGCTGCTTGCATGTGGATGCTTTTTGAAGCACATCGGCCGATAATTCAGCAGTAGCAACCTGAAGAAAAAGTATCCCCTTATCGGGGAAATTACCCTGAAGGTACCGACTTGTGGTTATCAGTGGAAATCTTCCCGCTTCACCGGAGGCAGTGGCCTGAAGAACGATATCCTTGCCGGGATCATGATGCCGGTGTTGATCTTCAGCTCCCGGAGGATTTTCAGGATTATAGGCAACGGACGGGACCAGTACTCCGGAATATCCGGGTCTTGACGAAGGTTCAAACCGGAAATCGGCCGAAGGATCCCCGGGAGCTCCGGCAGGCTCATCCCGGGATTGGGTAACTCCTGCTACAACTACCGGAACCTGTTCTCCGCCAATATTTGCAACCTGATCTGTTTTCCGGCGAAAGCCTGCAGCAGTTGAAAAATCCCTGTTTGCCAGGTCAGATTGAATGAAACCACTATAACCTGCTCCGTTTTCTTTATTCGACGAGCGGCCGGCCAGGCAGGATCCAATATATTCTACAAGTTTGCGGGCAACGGGAATTTCATGCTCCGGGTCCTCGGTAAGTGATATGCGTATTGTATCGCCAATCCCTTCCCACAGGAGTGTGCCGATGCCTGCTACCGACCTGATCCTGCCATCCTCACCCTCCCCTGCTTCGGTCACTCCAAGATGCAGCGGGTATGCCAGACCTGCTTTCCGCATATATGCAGCCATCATGCGGTTGGCCTGTACCATTATCCGGGTATTGGAAGATTTCAGGGATACAATGACATTATGGAATTCCTCTTCAGCGCAGAACTGCAGGAACTCCATAGCCGAGTGTACCATACCTGCAGGGGTGTTTCCATAACGGTTAATAATACGGGGCGACAGCGAGCCGTGGTTAACCCCGATCCGCAGGGCAGTTTCATGGATGCGGCATATTTTCAGCAGTCGTGAAAAGGCTGTTTTTGCAGCATCGAGTTCCTGCCGGTATTCCTCACTGGTGAGAGCCGGGCTCCCTTTTCCCGCCGGGATACCATAATTCCCCGGGTTAATGCGTACCTTATCAACTATGGCTGCGGCAGTCTCGGCAATAATGGGATTGAAATGAACATCGGCAACAAGTGGAATAAAGCAACCGGCAACATGCAGATCCTTTTTGATGACGGCAAGGTTTTCGGCCTCCCTGGTACTGCGGACTGTCATGCGGACAAGCTCGGCACCGGCAGCAGATACCTTCAATATCTGTTTCACGGTAGCGGCAGTATCAAGAGTGGGGGTGTTTGTCATTGTCTGGATTCGCACCGGGTTGTTGCCTCCGATAAGAATGTCACCAACTTTTACCTCTCTTGAAGCTGTTATTTTGCTCTCTTTTTCCAAACTATTTATTAGTAGTTTACTGTTATACAGGAGATACTTTAAAGGATCAATCCGAAAAGAAAGATCTGCCAATTTTTGGTTAAGAAACCACAGCTTTTCAACTCTATTTCAAACTTAATGCGGCAGTTCACCCCCCAGGCAATCTTTTGATAATGCTTGTTTTTCCAACTCATTGAACCGTTTGGACAATACCCCGGGGCCTTTTCTTAAAGTTCCCGTTCGAGTTTTAACCATGTCAGATAATCAAAAAGATATTTCGATTTTAGTAATTCTATTTTTTCAGCTCCCACTCGAACCCGTCTTTCTTATCCTTCACAATGATCCCGAACGAGGCAAGTTCACTGCGTATCCGGTCGGAGAGTTCAAAATCCTTCTTTTTCTTTACTTCCAGCCGGATATCAAGAAGCAGGTCGACAAGCTTTTCAGTAAGATCAGCCGTATCCTTATCCTCGAATTCCTGCAGTCCCAGGATATCAAAAATAAAAACACCGAACAATGACTTCAGTTTTTCAAGCTGAGCGGCCGAAATCATATCGTTCCCCGAAAGGGTGGTATTAATATATTTTGCGGCATCAAAGAGATGGGCAATAAGGACCGGGCTGCCAAGGTCATCGTTCATCGCCTTGTAGCCATTTCTTTCAAACGCGTCAACATCAAAGCTTCCTGTTGTATCTTCAGGTTCCAGCTTTTCCAAAGCCTTTAAGGCACCCATCAGCCTTATAAGCCCCTTTTCTGCCGCGCCAAGGGCTTCGTTTGAAAAATCGATAGTGCTGCCGTAATGGGCCTGCAGCATGAAAAACCTTATGGTCATGGGGCTGTAGCTCTTTTCCAGGAGGCTGTGGCTGCCGGTGAAAAGCTCCTCGAGGGTGATGAAGTTGCCAAGGGATTTACCCATCTTCTGGCCGTTGATCGTTACCATGTTGTTGTGCATCCAGTACCTGGCGGCATCTGAACCGGTGGCGGCGACCGACTGGGCTATTTCACATTCATGGTGCGGGAAAAGAAGATCCATTCCGCCGCCATGGATGTCGAACTTTTCGCCAAGATATTTTTTGCTCATGGCCGAGCATTCAAGGTGCCACCCGGGGAATCCTTCGCCCCATTTTGAAGCCCAGCGCATAATATGTGAGGGTTCGGCCCTCTTCCACAGTGCAAAGTCCACACTGTTCCGCTTTTCATCCTGTCTGCCCAGCTGCCGTGCATCACTTAACATGTCCTCAAGAACCCTGCCCGAGAGCTTTCCGTAACGGTGTTGCTCGTTGTACTTCAAAACGTCAAAATAGACCGACCCGTTTGATTCGTATGCGTAGCCGTTCTCAATGATCTGCTGTGCCATCACCTGCTGCTCTATTATATGGCCGGAGGCTCTGGGTTCTATGGAGGGTGGCAGGACATTCAAAGCCGCCATCGCCTCATGGTACCGGTTGGAATAATGCTGCACCACCTCCATGGGTTCAAGCTGCTCAAGGCGCGCCTTTTTCAGTATCTTGTCCTCACCCTCATCGGCATCACTCTCCAGGTGTCCAACGTCGGTTATATTGCGGACGTATCTTACTTTATATCCCAGGTGTTTCAAATACCGGTACAGCAGGTCGAAAGTAACGGCCGGACGTGCGTGACCCAGATGGGGGTCGCCGTAAACGGTTGGCCCGCAAACGTAAATGCCAACATGCGGTGGGGTAAGCGGTGTAAAAAGTTCCTTTTTACGGTTCAGGGTGTTATGAATAAATAGCCGGTTTTCCTGGTACTTGCTCATTGAAGAATATTTAATGAACACCCATATAAAATGGATCCTACAATGGACACGGGTGATCACGATGACCTTAATTTGTTAAAACAGGGTGCTACGATCGCAAAATTAAGATAAAGATAGTAAAGTTCCTACCATCCTGCTACCGGCAGGTTAAGGATAGCTTAGGTGGTATACCACTTTTAGCGGTGATAATTTTCTTATGGCATACCTGAAAATTAATGATAATTCCGGCCATGAAATATGAAATTATTTGTAAATTGATGGCTTAATCTTAAGCCATTTAAATTCTCTCTGTGCATTAAGAAAACCAGTATAATGGACTGTCCGGATCTACACCCGGTAAGAAGGCTAAGCCTCCGTTGATCTAAAAAGCCTCCTTTGGAAGTGGTTCAATTTAATAACTTAAAATTCTTAAACAAATTTCGGCTATGAAACATAAAGAAGGTGATTTCAAAAACACCAACGGTATTGATATTTATTATCAATGCTGGCTTCCCGAAGAGGAAGTGAAGGCTGTGCTGCTGATTGTTCATGGACTTGCTGAACATTGTGGCCGCTACATGAACCTGGTCAATTATTTTGTGCCTAAGGGCTATGCAGTTTACGGATTTGACCATCAGGGTCATGGTAGATCAGGCGGAGATCGTTTGATGGTTGAGAGTTTTGATGACTTTACCAATGCCTTGTCCATTTACCACAAAATGGTAACCGGATGGCACAGGGA
>SLGC01000204.1 GCA_007123885.1 Bacteroidales bacterium
AACAGGTATGGGTTTTTCTCCTGGTGGCGGACTTTTTATGCCTTGTTGCCCTGAAATGACGGATTCAGGATTTTTTTTTTCGGCGGTCACCAGACTGCATAGTTTTATAAGGCAAAGTTCAACGTGGAGTCGCTGGTTTTTGCTCGACCGGAAAGAAAGATCACACCGGTTTGTTATTGACAGGCTGTTTACCAGGAAATCCGGGGAACATAGTTTTGCCTGTGTTTTGTATTTTTCACGAATTGCCGCGCCAACCTCGAGCAGTTGCAGGGTTATTTCATCACGGCAAACCAGCAGGTCGCGAAAGTGGCTGCTGAGCCCGTTGATGAAATTATGACCATCAAATCCCTTTTCCAGCACCTCGTTGAAAATCATTAACGCACTGGAAAGATTTCCTTCAAGCATTGCTTCGGTTAAACGAAAGTAGTAGTCATAATCCAGAACATTGAGATTGTCGATCACATTCTGATAAGTTATCCTGCCGGCCGAAAAACTGGCTATCTGATCGAAGATGGACAGTGCATCACGCATGGATCCATCCGCTTTCAGAGCTATAATGCTCAATCCTTCTTTTTCGGTATCTATATTTTCGGAAACTGCTATCCTTTCCAGGTGAACAACAATATCCCCGACCTTTATCCTGTTGAAATCGAAGATCTGGCACCTGGAAAGTATTGTAGGCAGTATTTTGTATTTCTCGGTGGTTGCAAGAATAAAAATCGCATGAGCAGGCGGTTCTTCCAGGGTTTTAAGGAATGCATTAAAGGCGTTTGCCGAAAGCATATGGACCTCATCTATAATGTATATACTGTATTTGCCAACCTGGGGAGGTATCCTTACCTGATCGATGAGGTTACGGATATCATCAACAGAATTATTTGAAGCAGCATCAAGCTCATGGATGTTAAATGAACGGGATGTAATGAACGACTTGCACGATTCGCATTCATTACATGCCTCTGTGGATTCGGAAATATCAAAGCAGTTGATGGTTTTGGCAAAAATCCTGGCGCAGGTCGTTTTTCCAACTCCCCGTGGTCCGCAAAAAAGATACGCATGGGCAAGCTGTTTGCCACTTATGGCATTTTTAAGTGTTGTAGTGATTGAAGGCTGCCCGATAACGGTGCCGAATGTTTCAGGGCGGTGCTTTCTTGCAGATACTATATAGTTTTTCATGCTTTTCCGGAATTACAGCTTGCGCACAAAGATAGAAAAATAGCCATGTATAAAAAACCCTCAAAATTCCGGTACAGCAAAAAATTCAACTTCCGGTTGCTTTTTCTTTCCGGTGCCCGAACCGGAATCCTCTAGTTCAAAAACCCGGCCTCTCTTATCACGGATAAATCCATTTTCAAGCGTCAGGATAACCTTCCCGATATAAACAGGATAGTGGTCTGAAACAAAATGAGGATTTCCCCCTGCCTGGGCAACTAAAACAGAATTGACCATTATGGCATCCTTCAGAAGGTCATGTGAATGCCCTCCGATTATTACGTCAAATTGGGGAAATTCTTCGGCAAGTGCCCTGTCTCTCCTGAGGCCTATATGCGTAAGGGCTATAAATATATCGCATGAATCTCTGAGATGCATCAACTGATTTACAGTTTCACTGACATCAAGTACCTGTATACCATCTGCACTGCCATTTGAAAGACCAAGAACCGTCATGTCTCTCCAGGTTGATGTTTTAAAAACTACATATTGTTCAACAGGAGGAAATGCATCTGTTGAGATCTTTATGTTTGCAGCCACAAGCGGAAATTGTGCAGCATCGAGAGCCTGGCGGGTGTATGGTTCCCTGTATGCGAATTCATGGTTGCCCGGAGTCAGAAGATCATAACCCAGCTCATTCATATTATTTATCATGTACATTGTCCTTTCTCCGTACCATCCCGGATCCCTCATTAACTTACCGTTAACAATCCATCTGGCAGGATGCCGCACAAATATATCGCCTGAGCAGAAGAGAAATACATCGTCATATTTTTCACGCAGCCGGTCAACAGCGGCCCTAAATTCAGGCAGTTTATTAAATGTAAAATGATGATCATTGGTATGCAAAATAGCCACTTTTTCGACTACGGGATATTCAATTGACAGATTTTCTGTGCTTCTTTTTGTTCCGGAAATAACAATGCGGCCGGCACCCTGATCCCCTTCCAGTTCGACCAGGTATATAAGCCCTGCCGGTATCTTGAATCTGAACGAACCTTCTTTACAAGTTGTACCGGATACATCCGGTGAATTTAAAACAGATCCGGGATCAGTGTATACCGAAATTTTCAGTTGATTTAATGGTGAGCCCGCCTGATTGAAAACATTGCCCGTAACATATACTGAATCAGCTAATGTGCAGGATAAAACCCTGCTAAAGGGATTTAGAAGCAGGATGCAAAAGATTAACGATAACCGGAATTTGTTTCTCATATATTTTATTATTTATCAAGTTGTTCCTCTTTATGTAATGTTTAGTGCAGGGAATGGTGCCTCCTTCGGCAGACAAAAATTTCCGCGTCCCCTTCTTTGAGCACACGAGGAAAAGACAACAGAAAAAACAGCTATAAGCAAAATGTTTTTGACTATAAAATGAATGTTACTTCTCATTACAGGGAACATATTGAATAAAATTTATGATTTTTAAAGTTATTTGAATTTTGATAAACCAGATGATCAGTTCGTTAACCTTATCCATTATATGGAGAAATATAGATTATGATTTACCATATTCCAAAAATATTGATTCCTGAATATAACAGGAATAAAATTAAAGAAGAAAAACCGGATACAATTATGCTGTTAAAATAATATTTTAGCAGATTATTTCAATGCCGGAAAACAGCGAATTAATAAATGTTGTAACTAATACTTATTATGAACAAAGGGAGAGGTTTTGCAAGTGACAACAACTCAGGTGTTCATCCTGCAGTTATGGATGCACTCAACAGGGTCAACGAAGGGCATGTAATATCATATGGCGATGATCCTTATACCGGCGCAGCAATAAAAAAGATCAAAAAGGAATTTGGGGATAATGTAGAAGTGTTCTTTGTCTTTACAGGGACAGGCGCCAATGTTCTCGGGCTCAGGGCGGCAACCGAAAGCTGGAATTCCGTTATATGTGCTGAGACATCACACATTCACTGCGATGAATGCGGTGCTCCTGAATTTTTTACTGGCTGTAAATTGCTGACAGCCGCCACCCCGGACGGCAAGCTTACTGTCGACATGGTCAGAAGATATATGCATGGTTTTGATTTTGAGCATCATTCACAGCCAGGAGTTGTTTCCATTACGCAGGCCACAGAAATGGGGACGGTTTATACCCCGGCGGAGATAAGAAAAATTTCAGATTACGCTCATAGTCTGGGACTACTGGTGCATTTGGATGGAGCCCGTATCTGCAATGCCGCTGCAAGCCTTGATGTTTCACTGAGGGCAATCACTGCAGATGCAGGAATCGATATCCTTTCCTTCGGCGGCACCAAAAACGGGCTTATGTATGGTGAAGCAATTCTGTTTTTCAACCCATCACTGTCACGGAATTTCAAGTATATCCGCAAACAGGGAATGCAGCTGGCCTCAAAGATGCGGTATATTGCAGCCCAGTTTGACGCCTTGCTCGCCGGCGAATTATGGCTGAAAAATGCAAGTCATGCCAATGCAATGGCAAGGATGCTGGCCGATAAGGCTTCGGCAATTCCAGGGATAGAGATAACACAAAAAGTCCAGGTCAATGGCGTTTTCGCCAGGATACCGCCTGAAATAATTGCGGAACTGCAAAAGGAATTTTTCTTTTACATCTGGAACGAGGAAGCATCTGAAGTGCGCTGGATGACATCCTGGGATACTACCGCGGATGATATAGCAGCTTTCACAGATTTATTGAAAAATAAACTGAAATGAACTGCACGTGAAAGTTAAACCGGGTATGGCCTTCTCACGGGCATAAGTCCTGCCGGGGGATCGGTATACCCGGATGCATCGCCCGGTGATTAGGTGATCCTGTGTCTTCGCACCCGGATTGCCGGATTGCAGGATCCTTACATCCTCTACTTGCCCGGTACGATAGAGACATCAGGTAATGATCACCGGCTGTTCTATAAAGGAAAAAGGGTAGTTTGAGATGTCCCCTGAGCTGACTCGTTCAGGGTTTTTTCAGCACTATCCTTTCATTTTGTTTTTCAATGGTCGTGATCATAAGCTCGCGCAATGATTCATAATACTGTGGCGAAATAATGGATTCATTATGTATGTTCCTGTAATGGATCTGAATGATATCATTGCCTGTAATGTCAATCTGGTATATTACCCTGCACTTATTGTCAGGGAGAGCAATGTGCATAGGTCCGGGAATCGATTCCACCATCCAGGATCCGGGTATCCTGATTGAAATAAGATAACTTACCGATCCGGTGTAGTCATAAAAGACCGGAAATTCCCTGGTTTCTGAAATGAACCGGTTTTCCGTGACCCTCCATAGCATAAGGGGCGAAATGTAAATCATTCCACCTATCTGTTCAGCAAATCCTTCCAGTGATAAATTCATTGTTTCGGTTACACTGTTGGTTATTTCATCTTCTCCGGAAATCTGATATTCGACAATCTCCATTTGAGGATAACGTTTATGGAGATCGTCAATATAATCTTCGGGGCTGGTTGAATTATTATACCTGGACCGTTGTAACACCGAATAGTAGTCAGAGTACATAAGCCTGACCCGGCAATTCATCTTCATGTCCTCTTCAAGTTCAGCCATTGCACGAACATGCAGTGATCCCCGGTTGGGATTATCTATATCCAGCCAGGTTGCCGAATTGTCTGTGTTTATCATGATTCCATTCAGATTCAACGCCCTGACCGGCAGGTAGCCTGCCAGAAGATGCTTGTCAGTGGCATCCAGGAATACAATGTCGTCATTTATATTGACTGCTGCAATAACATAGTTTATCTGTGCATAAGTGGGATATGA
>SLGC01000045.1 GCA_007123885.1 Bacteroidales bacterium
CAGAGGCGGTTCGGGATCAGCCTATGAGTGGTTCAGGATCAGCGCAGAGGCGGTAAGACTGTCAGTTAAAACCATCAACTGAGCGGCCGGAAAAAAGAAAGCCGAACCCGCGTATACGGGCCCGGCATATCACGAAAGGCAAAAATTATCCGGTTCAGATCAGAATTGCGATAGCCAGAAGAAGGTCTGTGGCAAGCACGGTAATAACATTATTACCCATGGCCGTTACAATCTTGCTGTCATCCTGGTTATGTTTTATGGCAATAAAGCTTGCGTTAAGGGCAAGGGGAAGGGGCAGCAGGGCAAGGTATATCCATTTTGAGGCCATACCCAGTATCGGAAGTGCGATAATGATCCCGAAAGTAACGAAGACTCCGAAGGCATATATATATGCTGCTTTTTGCTTGCCGAACCTGATCACCAGGTGTTTTCTACCTCCTTTTCTGTCGGCTTCGGCATCAGGGAATTCATTGATCAGAAGCAGCAATGAAGTCAGTATTCCCGGAGGAATGGACAATAATATCAAATCGGAGCTGAGAATTTGTCCCAGGCTCATATCAGGTGTGGCTGTCATTGCTATAAATGTCCCGATTACCACGAGTGTCCCCAGGGTGAGCCCTGAAAATAACTCCCCAAGCATGAATCTTGCAAGTAAAGGTGTGTATAATACAATGGTCAATCCTCCAAGTACGGCAATCAGCAGGACACTCCAGTGCGCTATGATGGAAAAGTAGACACCGATTCCGAATGCTGTCAAAAGAGTTGTAATTGCAGCAACACGGACGGAACCGGGAGAAGTATTCCCGCTTACGATCATGCCGCTTCCGCCGCTGAAGGGACTGCGTTTGGTATTGAAGTCGATTCCTGTCTTATAGTCGGAATATTCATTGAAAAGATTTACGGAAATATGGGCCAATACAACACCGGTCATAATCAAGGCAGCATGGAGAAAATTGAATTCACCGTATGCCGGGTCAAGAAATTTCCAGGTAACCGCCAGCCCGATACCCACCAGAAAAACTGCCAGTATAAGAAAATTAGCCCTTATCTGGGCCATCCATGCAGAGAAAGAAGAGAATTTTTTTTCCATCATTAATGTATCTACTTATTTGTAAAGAATTACTTTAAAAACAAAAAACAGTTCTATAGGTTCATTTCCTTTTTTGAAATAACGAAAAAGCATGCTAAAATACATTTTTTTCGGCTTTTCTTCCGGAATAACTGAAAAATTCGCTAAAATCGGCTATCCACCTCATCAGTAATATAGATCATATCATCAAATGAAAAGATAGTGTCAATACCTTTAGGCTTGAGCTTCTGTCGCAACTTATCAATACTGCCTTCCCAGGTGATCATAACAAAACCACCATCCCACGTACCAAGTGATTTAACATACCCGCCAAGATCTTTGAACAGGGTTTCATTGACCGGTTTTTCCCCAAGCAATTCAGATATAAGCCTGTCATGTTCACTCAGCAGCAGGTTAAATTCCGATATATCCGCAGTCCTGACAATATCTTCTGTAATATTTGAGATCTCTTTCAGATAGATATCATCAGCGGGATTTCCGGAATGGAACCTGGCTGTTTCCGCTGAAGGATCCTGTTTTTTCCCGGTCCATGCGAAGAATAATTTGTCTTTGAAAGGTGGATCAAAATCAACTGCGCTGTATACCGGTACCGGGAAACTTCCCGGTTCAGTCCGCAGTGCCATTTTCCTTGTATAATCATCGGACTGGTATTCCAGCCTGTAGATAATGGGGGAACCGGATCTTGCACATGCAACATCGTAACCTGATCCATTCGAAAGGGCAAAATACAGCACGAAGGGGTTCAAATCAAACAGCCGGGCAATATTTACAATAAGCGTAGAACTGCTGCCTAATCCCCATCGAATTTCGAAATCCAGGATACTGTTTATACTTCCGTAAACAGGTTCCCGTCCGGATAGCTCGTTCGCCTTAAGAAGGATATTCCGGAGAAAAGCAGCTGTCTGTTTGTTATTGCAGGAAACAATGGAATAGTCCTTATCTTCATAAGTGGCCTGGAACCATACCCGGCCATTGATCATGGTTTTCCAATTAAGGATCCGGCTTTCATCCTTTCTTTTCCACTGCAGGCACTGCCCTTTCCTGGTGGGCAGGGCGAAGCCCCGGGCACCCTGAAGTATAAGATATTCGCCTGTAATAAGCAGTATCCCATGGGAGTAGAAATACCCCCGGGAATTATCATGCCATCCAAGTAATGAATTTTTTTTACGGGTTCTGAGGTAGTTCATCCTGCTGTTTTTTTGGTTTGTTGTTAATTAATATAAGTTATGATTTTTTTCATTAAAAAACAACTGTTTTGTTTAACCGCAAACCCATATTCTTTAGGCACGAAAATATCCCGGCAGGTGAATTGTTGTCGAATGAATCCTCATGCCATACTCTTCACTTTGATCTGTATATGATTGATGAGGATTTCCTATAAAAAAATTTTATCCGTCTGTATTAATTTCGAATAAAAAAATTTCACGTATATTTGGCGTCCAAACAATTGATGTGATGCAAATGATAAACCATGTGGTGGCTGGAGGTCATAGACTTGCCTTTCAATGGATTAACAACGAATTTGGCGACCCGGCAAAACCAGTTATGGTTTTTTTGCATGAAGGACTTGGCTGCATGAAACTCTGGAAGGACTTCCCGTACCATCTTTGCAAAATTGCAGGATGCCGCGGACTGATGTATGACAGGTATGGCTACGGTATGTCCGATAAGATAGAGCAACCCCGGCAAAACGACTTTCTTTATAACGAGGCTGCATCCGTACTTCCCGAATTACTTGAAAAACTTGGAATAACCGGGAAGATCATGCTTTTCGGCCATAGTGACGGCGGCACAATCTCCCTGATATTTTCAGCACTCTATCCGGAAAAAACTGCAGCTATTGTTGCAGAATCCTCGCATATCTTTATGGAACCAGTAACACTTCGAGGTATAAACCAGGCTATAAATGATTACCAGCATAACGGTCTGAGGGAAAAGCTGAAAAAATATCATGGTGAAAAGACCGATTCCATGTTTTACAGCTGGGCCAATGTATGGACTTCAGAGGAAACATCAGGTTGGAGCATAGAACTCATCCTGCCTGAAATAAAAGCTCCTGTTCTGGCTATACAGGGAGAAGATGACAATTATGCCACTGCCTTGCAAACCGAAACTATAACAAGCAGTGTAAAAGGCCCGAGCCAAAAACTTCATATTCCGGAGTGCGGACACATTCCTCACCATGAAAAAAGAGAAATTGTACTGAAACATACTGCAGAATTTTTCGCCCCTGCAGTCTGACCGGCCAGTCACCTGCATGAAAGAAGAGAGCTATCGTACGATAAAAAAACCTTCACAGGGTCTTTTCAGGGACAGGGGAAGCAAATTTCTGTCCTTTGCCTATCCTGTTTGCAATGAAGATGAAATAGGGGAATTAATTGCGTCGTTACGTAAAAAATATAATGATGCCAGTCACCACTGTTTCGCATGGATGACAGGACCCGAAAACAACAACTTCCGAACAAATGATGACGGCGAACCTTCAAACACAGCCGGAAAACCAATACTGGGACAAATAATAAAATTTGATGTTACCAACATTCTTATCATAGTAGTAAGATATTTTGGCGGCACCCTTCTGGGTACCGGGGGACTGATCAATGCGTACAGGGAAGCCGCCGCTGATGCGCTTCGGAATTCGGAGATCATAACAAGAACCATATACGCATGTTTTAAAATAAATTTTTCGTACATGTCAATGAACCATGTGATGAAGGTGCTTAAAGAGGAACAGGCAGTGCAGGTAAAACAGGATTTTGGAACAGACTGCAGCATCATTGTCCACATAGAAACCGGCAAAGCAGAAAAGCTTGTGCAGAGGCTGAAAATGACAGAAAATATCTCGGTAGAAAATTGGCCAGGAAGTTTTCAATAAATTATTAACACATATTTTTTGCTTCAAGCATCTTGATTACATTTACAGATGGAATCTCCACCATAATCCTTTGTATGCATATTCTGCAAATCCTGAGCGCTTTAAATCTAAACCCTGGCATTTTGTTATCGCCGGATCATATACGACCCATGAGATCCCCGTCGGGCTCCCCGATCTCAAATGTAACCAGGGGCTCCATCCATTTGCAGAGTGAATATGACTTACCTGATATACATAAATAATCGAATATAAACCTGATTAACCTGTTTTATTAGGATGAAGCCCTCATCAACCTTCGGCAGACAAAATAACATGGACAAATAAATTGATAACCATAATTTATACGAATGAAAAACAAAAGCCTTATCTCAATTAATGATTTCACGAAGGAAGAAATTCTTCGTGTTCTTGACCTGGCTGGTGAATTTGAGCAAAACCCGGTGCAATCGATTCTTGAGGGAAAGGTTGTTGCCACGTTGTTTTTTGAACCTTCAACAAGAACAAGATTGAGTTTTGAAAGTGCCGTTAACCGGCTGGGTGGTAAAATTATTGGTTTCTCCGATTCCGCATCATCCAGCTCCACAAAAGGTGAATCACTTAAAGACACCATCAAGACAGTCAGCAATTACAGTGATCTTATTGTGATTCGCCATCCGATTGAAGGTAGTGCGCGATATGCAGGCGAGGTGGCAGCGGTGCCGGTTATCAACGCAGGAGATGGTGCCAACCAGCATCCTACACAAACATTACTGGATCTCTATTCAATAAGAAAAACACAGCAAACTCTGGAAAACCTCAACCTTTTTATCGTAGGAGACCTGAAGTACGGCAGGACAGTTCATTCTTTGCTTATGGCAATGGCACATTTCAATGCCACCTATCATTTCATATCGCCAAAGGAACTGCGGATTCCCCAGGAATATAAACTATTTCTTGATCAGCACGGCCTTAAATATCATGAATATACAGATTTCAAAGATATTATATCAGATGCCGACATTATTTATGTGACACGGGTGCAAAAAGAAAGATTTTCAGATCCGATTGAATATGAGAAGACAAAAAATGCATATATACTAAAAAACAGTATGCTGCAGGGCACAAAAGGCAACCTCCGGATTCTTCATCCCCTGCCCCGTGTAAATGAAATAAGCGTTGATGTTGATGATAATGAAAAAGCATATTATTTCACCCAGGCATTGAACGGCGTATATACGCGACAGGCTATAATTTCATTGATCCTCGGATTATAAAAAACGACTAACAAGATGGATAAAGATGTCAAACAGCTAAAAGTCAGTGCCATCAGAAATGGCACCGTAGTAGACCATATACCCGCAAACAACCTTTTTAAGGTTATCACCATCCTGGGGCTCGATCATATCGATAACCAGATAACTTTCGGAACCAACCTGGAAAGCAAGCTGCTTGGTACCAAAGCTATAGTGAAAATCTCGGACAGGTTTTTCAGCGAAGAAGAGATTAACCGAATAGCGATTGCCGCACCACAGGCAAAGCTCAATATCATACGCAATTATAAAGTGGAGGAGAAGAAACAGGTGACTGTTCCCGATGAATTTACCGGAATAGTTAAATGTGTAAATCCAAAATGCATTACCAATAATGATGAAGTGAAACCCCGTTTCAGGGTGATATCAAAAGAGGAGGTTTCACTCAAATGTCACTACTGTGAGAAGATAACTGACCAGGAACATATGGTATTCATTTAGATGCTTAATACCAGACCGAAGCATTCCTGGCTGTTGTTGTTTTAATGATGCACCGGGGCCCTTCACAGGGATCATGGTATTTAATTTATGATCACCTTATCCGTTCATAGGATCTTACCAGCACCTCATCCTTGCCTATATTGCGTATTGCCAGATACAGAAAAATTATGGCTATAATGGGGAATACCAGAGGTATCCTTAAATGGGTTTCGACTTCAATATCCCGTGTGGCATGATAGTAATAAAAATAAAAAAGCCCGTAAAATCCAAGCAGCAATACTTTATTAAAGATGCACAGGCGTATCTGCAATATTCTTCTCCTGTATAAAAATATAGTAAACAAACTGACAAAGCCGGTAACAAAAACCAGGAACCTCAATGGCAGAACCGACTGTACAAGACGGGAGTTATTTCCTACTCCTTCATGAACTCCGAACAGGTCATAACGGTAATATCGTCCGGCAGCATCGATCATTTCCATAAGCGGAAAAAATAACATCGAAAACATAATTGCAGCACCAAGAAACAGATAAACTGTCTGTATCCGTTGTATCATATTTTTAAATTTCTGTTAATTTATTGTAAAGATAGAGAATAAAATTTGTACCTGAAGATATGTCTTTCAAAAAAACGGCGACGCGGCTTTTCTGGAATTATCTTTATCTTTGCAACGGGTTTAACCTGCCGGAATGCTTATTGGTTGTGTTTATCAGAAACCGGTTAATCCCATAACAAAAACAAAAATTTGGCAGTGAACAGCCTTTTAGAGACAGAACTGATACTTAATCCCGATGGCAGCATCTATCACCTTAATCTGCTGCCCGGTGATATTGCCGATAACGTAATACTGGTCGGTGATCCCGGCCGTGTGGAAATGGTTTCATCCCTTTTTGATTCAGTTGAAATAAAAAAGGAAAAGAGGGAATTCATTACCCATACCGGCAATTTCAGGGGAAAGGGGATCAGCGTTATTTCAACCGGCATCGGAACAGACAATATTGATATTGTTGTAAATGAACTGGATGCCCTGGCAAATATTGACATCCGCAGCAGAAAGGTGAAGGGCAGCCACAGAAAACTCAGTATCATTCGTATCGGCACATGTGGATCGGTGCAGCCTGATATTCCGGTTGATTCGTTTGTTATGTCAGAACTCGCAATCGGATTTGACGGCCTGCTGAACTTTTATGACCGAAGGGATGAAGTATGCAATATTGAATTTGAAAAAGCTTTCAAAAATTCTGTGGGCTGGGGTAATAATATGGCCTCTCCATATGTTGTCCGGGCATCGGAGATACTGTTCAACAGGTTAAACGGTGATGATATGATCAGTGGAGTCACCATCTCTGCCCCGGGATTTTACGGGCCACAGGGAAGGCAACTGAGACTGGGGACAGCCGATCCCCGGCTTAACCGGAAAATAGAAAATTTCAGGTGGAATAGGTACAGAATTTGTAATTATGAAATGGAATGTTCTGCCATATACGGCCTTTCCAAACTTCTTGGTCATGAAGCCGTGACAGTTTGTGCAGTAGTTGCAAACAGGATTTCAGGGACATTTAGCAAGGTCCATGAAGATACGATATTAAAACTTATTAACAGGGTACTATACAGACTTGCAGACAGCAACCATGAAAAAGAAGGACATACAGGCACTTATACATCTGCTTGACGATCCCGATGCTGAAATTAGCGATGTTGTAACCGGCAACCTGAAAAAGCTGGGTACAGAGGTCATTCCCGAGCTTGAAAATGCATGGGAAAAATATACCGATCATCATTACCAGGAAAAGATTGAAAATATCATACACGATATACAGTTTACCAATGTCAAAACAAATCTCCGGCAATGGAAGGATTCGGGAGCCTTAGATCTTCAGGAGGGAGCTTTCTGGATAGCAA
The DNA here is from genome assembly GCA_007123885.1 of Bacteroidales bacterium. GTDB lineage: Bacteria > Bacteroidota > Bacteroidia > Bacteroidales > PUMT01 > PXAP01. The sequence goes on from SLGC01000045.1 coordinate 7,598, forward strand.
GGTATCAATTCCCGGACCTGGAGATAAGCGATATTGAGCAGGAAATAAACAGGATTACCAGGGATATCTGGCTGGAATTCAATAACAGGCTGACTGCTCTTGAAAAAGTGAGAATTATGAACCATATAATATTCGATGTTCATAGATTCTCGAAAAACAAGCATGTTCATGCACCAAGAAGTTCTTATATAAACCAGGTGCTGGAAAGCAGGAAAGGAAATGCGGTTTCACTGGGAATAATTTATCTCCTTGTTGCAAAACAGCTTGACATACCCATCCGGGGTATCAGCCTGCCCAAAATTTTCCTGTTGGCCTATATGGATGAGCCCGGACCGATCAGAAGTGTTCTTAAAAATGCAATAAAAAAGAGGCCCTCCGGGAAGGAAGTCCTGTTTTATATCAATCCCTACAACCGGGGCGCTGTCCTTGGAAAAAAGGAGATCGATCATTACCTGCAGCTTCAAAAGATGGAACCGCAAAAATCCTGGTATGAACCCTGTTCAAATGAGGAAATTATTATGCGGCTATTGCTGAATCTGATCATATCATATGAAAAGTCCGGCTTCGCTGATAAAGTCAATGATCTCCAGGAACTATTGAATATAATAAAATAGATTCCGGTCACTTCCGGTTAAGATAGAGGTAAAAATATGATGACCGCTTCAATATAGCGCAAAGTTTAACGTTTATCATGAAACATAAATGCTGTTAAAAATGATTTTCTTCCTTTATCTGTTAATGATAACCATGCTCAGTCTTATTCCTCCCGGAGCCCTTCCTTTAACCGGTTCAGATCTTTTTCCCCATGCCGACAAGGTGGTTCATTTTGGGATGTATTCAATTCTGGCCTTCCTGTTTTTTTATACATGGCCGGTAAAATTCAGTGGAAAATACAGGCAATTTATCCCCCTGCTGTTAGTATTTGTCTGGGGATCAAGCATGGAGATATTGCAGTTAATAGGTGGATATGGCCGTTCCTTCAGTTACCTGGATATTGCAGCCAACACATTCGGATTTTTTCCTGCCTGGCTGGCCTGGAAATTCATCAACATGAGAAAATACCAGGAAAGCATCTGAAAAGGCGCTAATCGATCCTGGCGGTTTCCGGGTTTCGCAGTCCGCTGTAGGACTGGATCATCGCTTTTACCGAACCTATCCGGATCTGTGATTCAACAAGCACAGGGATCCTGTTTTCATCATCCGTTACCCAAACGGACATTTTATTGCCTTTGGAGAAGATAAACCCTTCAACTAATTCAACCGAAAACTTGATACAATCATACGTCGCACCCTGACGGGTCCTGATTGTTTCCCTGCCCAGGTATCGGGGATTCAGATCATATAACTCGTTGCTGATAAGAACGCTGAACGGGATGGGATCATTTATTTCATATGAGTCAAAATCGAGGTTGCGGGCTGCATAAATGGCTGTTATAACGTCAAACGAACAGGCTTTTATATTCAGGGTATCAGTTTGCCTTGGCCGGTCTGAATTCTCGGTTATCGTTATAACCTGATTCTTTTCAGGTAAATAATGATATATATCCCGGGCCACGTAGCCGCCTTCATATGTATCCATTCCATACCATACCGGCCTGAACGTTTCCTTGTCTACAAAGGACTGGAACCTGTCCCTCACCTTGAATAACCAGTCATATCTCCTGTGGGTGGTGCCAAATGCATCAAAATGATAAACAGGCCTGTTGCGGAACATCCTTTCTTTAACGTTAAATCTGACCAAACCTGCATTAACCCATAAAATACCCCAGTTATAATAAACAAGATATTCTACTTCCTCGCCAGGGAAAAAAGCCAAATTTTCAGGAACACATTTGTCTGTCACCGGGGACCTGTCCGCCAACTCCTCACCAATAACCACATTATCAATGCCCTTCAATATGCCTGGATGAAAACCGGAAGAAATGACTAAAAACAGAATAACCACTCTTATCATTTGTCGCCCCATTGGTAAAAAATTCCACACTTTGTTCAAATAATATCCATCCTTAACTGTTCTTTGCCATGATCCTTTCTTCTATGTACATCTGAATTTTTGATATCATTTCTGAAACCGGGAAATTGGCAAGGACATGCTTTTGTGCTTCCCGGCCAAGCTCCTCACGCAATTCAGCATCGTCCTTTAACAGCTCCACGGCATGTGCAATTGCTTCAGCATCCCGGGGAGGGATCAGCAAACCTTTCCGGGGATCCGGGATCAACTCCTTTGCCCCATTTACATTTGTGAGAATAACAGGCTTCCCGTAAGACATGGCCTCCATTGCTGCATTTGACATACCCTCGTAAAGGGATGGCAGCACAAAAATATCACACCCCTTCAAATAAGGCACGACATTATCGACAAATCCCACAAAATGAATATGATCCGAAACTCCCTTTTTCCTTGCATATGCCACAAGTTTCCGGTAAAGCTTCCCCTCACCAAGAACAACAAACATCAGATCTTTATGTTTCTTTACGAGCAAAGAAATGGCATCTATCAGATAAAAGTAACCTTTCTGTACAGCGAGCCTGCCAACTATAAGTACAATTTTCCTGCCGGGAAATTTTTCCGAATAACTATATGACGGGATATTATTGGTCGCAATGGTACCATTGTATATGACTCTTGTAAAATCCTTTTTTACCCATCCGTTCATCTCGTACAGATCCTTTATGCTGCAGGTGTTGGTAATGACTCCATCGGCAAGGTTTTTCAGAAGGAAAGTATGCTTTTTATAACTTGACCGCATGGGAAGCCCGTGCCTGACAAGAACCAGGGGCCTTCCTCCAAATCTTGCTGCGGTGCCGGCGACAAAAAGATCCCTGTCCTTGGTTATAAGGACATCAATTTTATGTTTCCTGAGAAAAAAAGCTATCCTGAAAATATGATAAATGCTGATGTCACTAAAAATATTGAAGGCAACAGTTTCAAGGTTGTTATGCTGGGCCGCCTTCATCAGCCGGGAATCAGGCCTGGCCCCGACAAATACCCTGTGCCCATTATCCCTTAATCCGGAAGCGGCAGAAATCAACCATTTTTCTCCGCCTCCGAATTTCTTTCTTCCTATTGAATGGACAAATAAAATGTTCATAATTTCAAAAAATTGCCGGCTAAAAAACCGGCAGAAAGGTATAAAAAATCAGCATTTAAATAGCGAATTGTTCAGGAACTTACTTTCACAAATGAATATTCGTATGCGGGAATTATCAACTTCAGTTGTTCCCTGATGGCTGTTTCGTCATGTCTGAAAGTTTTTTCAAACAGGCCTTCAAGCAGAACCTCGAAACCTTCTTTGGGTAAACCCGAGGTTCTGGCAGAAAAGATCTTTGCATGTCGTGTCGCCGTAGTGCTTTCCTCATCAGTAAGAAGTTCCTCGAACATTTTTTCTCCGGGCCTGATTCCGGTATATTCGATTTTAATGTCCTCTCCAGGCCGAAGGCCCGAAAGCCTGATAAGATCATTTGCCAGATCGGTTATCCTGACAGGATCGCCCATGTCAAGTACGTAGACTGATCCGTTACCTCCCAGTCCCCCGGCCTGTATTACCAGCTGGGAAGCTTCAGGAATTGTCATGAAATAACGGGTCATGTCAGGATGTGTAATAGTGATCGGACCGCCATTATCTATCTGCTGCTTGAAAAGGGGAACCACACTGCCCCTGCTTCCAAGAACATTTCCAAACCGGACCGAAACAAATTCCTGTCCCCTTTCAGCCTGGCATGAGGCCCATTCAACTACATACTCAGCCACACGTTTTGACGCTCCCATAACGGATGTGGGATTTACGGATTTATCTGATGAAATATTGACAAATCGTTCAACCCTGTATTTAAGAGCCAGGTTGACCATGTTCCTGGTACCACCGACGTTGTTGAGTACAGCCTGCTCAGGGTTATTTTCCATGAGCGATACATGCTTGTGGGCGGCCGCATGAAAGACAACCTGAGGCCTGTGCTGTATAAAATTCTTTTCCAGCGAGTCAAAATCCTTTACATCGGTAATAAGGCTGACAAATTCAATTCCCGGAAACAACTGGATACACTCATTTTCAATTTTAAAAATGGAGTTTTCACCCCTGCCAAGCAGAAGGATCTTTTTAGGATCACATCTTGTTATCTGTCTTACTATTTCACTGCCTATAGATCCGCCGGCACCCGTTACCATGATAACTTTTTCCCTTATATATCCGGAAATAGATTCAAAATCCATTTCAACATGATCCCTGCGAAGCAGATCCTGTACATCCACCTCCCGGAGCTGGGTTATATTGAATTTCCCGCTCATTAGTTCATAGAGGCCCGGCATAATCTGAAATTCTACATCGACACCCTTGGCCATATCCACAACCTGACGTATGATCCTTCCGGGAGCGGCAGGCATAGCAATAAGTACAATATCGATATTCTTTTCTTCAACCTGCCGGGGAAGGTCGTCGATCATTCCAACCACCGGAACTCCCATGTAGATCTCCCTTTGCTTGTTGGGATCATCATCAAGGAATCCTATAGGTTTCATCCGTACACCGGGATGGCGGTACATTTCCTTGACCAGCAGGTTTCCTGCCGCACCGGCACCAATAATCAACACACGCTTTGCCGGATGTTTCGATTTTTTGATATGCCGCTTTTCAGTATGTTCATGCCAGAGCCGCGCAAGGATCCTGGCGCCTCCGAGAAAGAAAAAGGCAAGCAGGGTGGAAATGACCGGTATGGATAGAGGAATAAAAATCAGATCGCCGGAAAAGACCGCTGCAGGAATAAAAAAAGCTGCAAATACAATAGCAGCATATGAAAGCCTGATAAGATCGCGAATGCTGATGTTATGCCAGGATTGCCTGTTAAGTCCGCCAAAATAGATAATCAGGCCGATTAACGGAATAGCTGCAAGTACCAGAATTCCAATATCCGATAAATATGGCACCCACTGCCCCTCGAGTCTCAACAAATATGCGGCCGGTAAAGAAGCGGACCACAAGACCATATCAATCAAGAACTTAACCCTCCTCTTGTCTTCCATAAAATAAAAAAATATTCTGATACATCAAAAGCTTACAAAGATAATTAAATATTACACCGGCCTGAGCAACTTTTGGAAAAATTAACAGCAAAAAATCAGGATTAAGGCGGAATAAAAACAAGATTCAAGCTTTATTTGCACAAATTTCCTAAATAAATACGTCACTCTGACAAATTAGTTTCAGTATCGGATAAATATATAAATTAAATACTACTGCTATACCTTAAAATTCGATTTTATTTCAACAACTTTTCACAAAATAGCTTAATCATACAGATTCTAAAGCAAATAACGAAAAAAAACTCTTTAATTCAAAAAAGTACCGCGTTTTCGCAATGTAAACAACATGCCTAGATTATTCCCGTACATATTTCCCCTATCGGCTGCAATGGTTACGCCTGCTTCAAGATCAAAATAGTTAACGGGGATGCTCACCTCCAGCATCCAGCTGAACTGATCCCTGCGTTCTTCAAATGGCCGGCTGTACGTGCCGAAATTCCTTGAAAAGGTAAAAAAGTTCCTATAGGTAACATTTTGGGTGATATTTCCTTCAAAACCCAGGTGATGTGCAATTACCCTGTTATTAAGGATCCTGCGATTTGCGGGATTATTAAGTACGGGAGAGGTGATCATTGGCGTACCTATCGTGTATCCATGATATGTCCATCCTGACTGGTAATGACCATGGTTGAAATAATTGTCATTCCCGCCCAGCGTGTCGCCGTCAATATCATGATAGGGTCCGCTTTGATGGGTTGTCTGGAGGAATTCGTAAACAACAGCCTGCACTATCCTGTTTCTTTCAGGAAAACGGATCCATGCACCCCATAATCCGTCAGGAAAATTCTGCTTGCGCAGGCCGGAACCATCTTCGAAAATATCCTGCTGATACAACCCTGTAGAAAAATTATCCATCGTCAGGTCAATGCCATAATTGCGGGATCCCAGGCTGTTCCCGAACCTGTTGATTGCCCATCCCTCGGGTGTATCCGGATCTTCTTCATCACCAGACCTGTTAAGAAAAACTTTAATGAAACTTTTGAAATCCCTTGGGTAAGGCTCTTCCTGTCTGGGCGAACTTCCTCCCCACTGGGCATAGTGGTTAAACCCGTAATGGAAATTCAGGGGAAAGGATCCCCCGAAACGGATATAGGCGTTTTTATGATGCAACCATACATTACTGGCATATCTTCCTTCCTCGAACCATCCGTGGGAAAGTAATCCGGACATTTCGACATATCCTCCGGTAAATGGCAGGGAAACATATCCCGGGGTGCCTGCTTCTATTTTGGGCATTGGCCTGGCATTGCCTGACCAGATCACAGAGCCGGTGGACAGCGATGGTTGCAGGCTTCCAATAATTTCCTCCTGCATCCCTCCCCTGATCCGTATTACATCAAAAAAAGTCAACCCGGCCCAGGCCTGATGCAGCCATAGGTACGATCCGCGACCCTGCAGTCCGTAAAGCTCAATACCATAATCATAATCGATCATCCTGCCTGTATCACTTTCTGCTAAAAAATTAATCCCCATTGCGCCGGTGTATTTTTCAGGCAGGAACTTTCCCTGTCTGTTGGACATGATCCAGAAGGGAGCCTGATTTCCAATTCCTGCTACGGATGATAATCCGGCCTCCCATTCGGGCAATTTAATCTGTGCCTTTATATCATAAGACGGGATGAACAGCAGAATAGTTGCAAGAACTGATAAGATATTTTTTCCTGTGAATCCGGGAATTTTCATCAAGTAGATCAGATTAGCTATAGTACGATTATTATTTCACTTAGTCAACAAAAGGCCCGGATGAATCCGGATGAATATCTTCCTGACAGACTGGCAAAGCTGATCAGTAAATTTTGGGATCTTTAGAGTTGGGATCGTTTCAGCTTTTTGTAATTGTAAGCCCTTCACCGGAAAGCCTGATATCGACAAATCTGGCCCTGTCATTTGGCGGATTTTCATTAAGCATTTTCCTGATCCTTACCGCTGCATCAGGATCCTTTGCGATCATCAGAAGATAACCGCCGCCGCCTGCTCCCGGAAGTTTTTTGGATAAAAGCAGATCCTCAACAGGATCCAGTATGTTTTGAACAGCAGGAGGATTAGTGCCACTGTCAAGTTGCTGGTTCAATACCCAGCTCATCTCAACGCAGCGGTTAAAATCATCCCATGAGCTTTTGCGGATTGCTTCAGTGATATAACCGGCGTTTGCCCTGATCTCGGCAAGCAGATCAAGAGTTTCCCGGTGGTTAAGGAACATCTGGCGGACAATCTCACCAAGAATATTTTTTGCCACCCTGGTAACACCGGTATAATACAGCATCATACAGGAACGATATTCTTCATTTCTTAAAAGCTGTTCGGGAAGCCACCTTATTTCGGGAGACTGATTAAAACCGGGGGAGGTTTCGATAACCTTCATGCCGGGAAAGATCCCTCCATACTGATCCTGCCATCCACCGCCGGTTGTCAGCATCTGTTCCAGAATAAGTGTCTTTTTTCCCAAAACAGGATTATCATCGCTGAAACCGCAATATTCTGACAATGCACCCAGCAGGGTTGCGGCAAGGATACTGCTGGTACCCAGTCCGGATCCTTTTGGGACCGCAGCCAGAAGAGAAATATCGAATCCCCCTCCGGATTCCTGCAACTGCTTTTCCAGGGAAGTAAACGATCCGTTATTCCCATTAAATCCTGAAAGCAGCAAAGCCGCCTTTGCAATTGCAAATCCTGATCCCGGTTTATGATAATCTTCGAGATCATCATAAACAGTTATCTGCAGCTCCTGTCCCAGATCTATGGACTTGATCCGGATATAGCGATTACCGGTTGGAGTTATATATACCTGTATCGGGGGCTGTCCGTTAAGTTCCACCGCAATATTCATAACCTTTCCGCCATTGATGATGCAATATGGTGGAGTATCTGTCCAGCCGCCTGCCAGATCCAACCTGACCGGACTCCTTGCCCAGACTATCTGGTCGGGAAGAGTATTGCGAACAGGCTGTCTGTTCAGGATTCCAGTATGGGAGGTCATACCTTCCCTTAGCAGGGTAAACGCCTCATCCTCGAATGATTTCCATTCTTTCCCGCTTTTTTTCAGTATCCGTGAAATAAACATGTTGTTATGGATCCGGTTCATAACCGAAGAATCCCTGTCAATTTTTCCCGGAGGGGGAAGTCCGGCATCATTATATAAATCAGCCAGTTTATCCAGGTCAAGCTGATAGAATATACTCCGTTTATAATTATTTGCCATGGCAGGCAAAACATCGGCCAGAAAATTTTTCCGCTGACTGTATAACCTTTCAAGATTTGACTCCCGGTTGATGCCTGAAGCCGATAACCTTACGGCATTTATCCACTTTTCACTGTTTCCGGTTCCCTTTCCGGGGAAACTTATCAACCATTGAATAAATTCCTGATCCGTCTCTTCAATTTTCAAAACAGGGAATAATGGAATATCGTAAAAATCTGAATCAGGATCTATTCCGGCATCACCAAAAGATATGTTCCTGTTCCTGAACCAGACGGCTAACGGTTCATTAAGCCATGTGGTACTGCTTTTTCCCGCCGATCCGCGAAAATCATCATTCATGCCGTATGGGCGGATGCACCACTCTTCTTCACCTACCGGGATCATATCCACTGAAATACCGGCGGGAATCCTAACTGACCACTGGTTTTCCGGTATTCCTGTAAATATGTGATCTTTTGTAAATGACCAGTTTCCGGGAATAAAGGAATTCTCGATCCAAAGGTTCCGGTTGTTATTGTCAAGGCTCCCCTTATGAACGGAATTCATAATAAAAATATCGGGATGAGGCTTGACTCTCTTATGCCATATCTCACGCTGGTCGGCTACCTTGTTCTGGATCCTGTAAGTAGATCCTGTCAATTCGAGACTGGTACCATAATGGTAGAAAGAACCTGTCTTAAGCGGCACCACGGCAGTTGTCAGAGAATTGACCTCACTGCCCGTCCCGACGGGTACGGAGCCCAGAAAACGGCTGAATTCACCGTAAAGGTCATACCCGGCCGGAATGCTTCCGGGATTGTCAAATTTTTGTGAACTGTTGTTCCAGCCACAGCAGTCCATAAGTAACTTTAAGGCTCTGGTACTCAACAACCATA
>SLGC01000450.1 GCA_007123885.1 Bacteroidales bacterium
ATTTTCCCACTCGCGTTGTCTCCGGCACGGCTTACAGCCTTTTTCAGATGTTACCGGTTATCCCCCTTTCTTTACCCGGAACCCTGCCCCGGCAATTCACCGCCTATTTTACCTTCTCCATCTTCACCCCTGGTTATCCCATCTTTACACTTACTACCCTTACTCTTAGCCCCGGCGGGTTATCCTCCTTTCTTTACACGGAACCCTGCCCCGGTAAATATTTCCGTAGCAGCCTTCATCTGTTCGCTGCCTGTTTCCTGTTCAAAAAGGGGAGGGGGCCTCATCCCCAGAGATACGTATTTATTTCGCCCCAGGCGGTGCCAGGGCAGCAGGTCCACCCTGATCACTGCGGCTTTTACTTCCTTCAGCAGATCCCTGATAGCCTCCATTGAGGAATTATCATCATTGACACCGGGTATCAAGGGGATCCTGGCGATAACCGGGGTTCCGGTACCTGCAACCGAAGCCAGGTTCCCAAGAACCAGCTCATTGCCGTGACCTGTGTACTGCCGGTGAATTCCGGTATCGGCTGTCTTGATATCAAACAAGAGCAGGCCGGTGTTCCTGGCTGCTTCGGTGAAAACGGAATTTACCACATGTCCCGAAGTATCCAGGGCCGTATGGATCCCTTCATCCCTGCACAGGGAAAGTGTCTCCAGCAGGAAATCCGGCTGCATAAGCGGCTCACCGCCTGAAAAGGTAACGCCACCGCCGCTCTCCTCAAAAAAGATCCTGTCCCTTAGAATACTTTCCATAACTTCCCCGGGCAAAAGGTATTTTCCCACAATCTCATCATGATAAGATGTTCTTCCATTCAGGGTTCTTTCACGCCTTATTGTCTGCGGCCTGTCAACCAGTCCCTCGGGATTGTGGCACCAGGCACAGCTTAGCGGGCATCCCTTCAGGAAAACAGTGGTGCGTATTCCAGGTCCGTCATGTACCGAATATCTTCGTATGTCAAAAATAAGTCCCCTGTTCATATCAGTATCCCGAAAATTAAAAAGGAAGGTAAAAGTCTTTACCGGCAGATGCTGCCATTACCGGCTACACACCGGAAGCGGGAAAATAACGGTTCAGCATATCCAGCAATTGTAGAGGCCCTTGCCGTTGTTATGATACAGTGTATGGTAAGGTTTGCTTTGCATTGCAATCGATAATATGAAAGTAAAATTAGTATTCTTTTTGCAATCTGCAATAATTTTCATTTTCTTGCGGGATGAACGGCATTTGGTGAGCCGGGCATTCATGAAATTGGTCCCCGTACGGGAAGACCGGGATCAATTTGTCATCCCTTTGGCCGGGAAGTTGTCTGCCGGAAGCATCCCGAAAAACATATGAGAATTTATTTAATGTACAAGTAACCTGCTGAATATGGCAAATAAGCAACAGTTTTTCACCGGTAAATTAGGATTCATGATGGCCGCAATTGCCATGGCCGTCGGAACCGGCAATATCTGGCGCTTCCCCCGGGTGGCTGCTGCCAATGGTGGCGGAGCATTTGTCATTATCCTGATCATAGCGGTAATTGTCTGTTCTGTACCACTGCTGATGTCGGAAATGGCTATAGGCCGTCATACCCGGAAAGGAACGGTAGGTGCGCTGGGTGATTTCATGGGACGGGGTTTTTCGTGGATAGGCGCATGGATGGGTTTTGTATGTATTGCCATCATGTTCTATTATTCTGTCGTTGCGGGGTGGACGATCAAATATGTTATCCTGTCGCTGCAGGGTGAGTTTGTGCAGGGAGGTGATACAAAGGCGATATGGGATGCCTTCTCAACCAATCCGCGGCAGACTGTCTTTTATCATTTCATTGCAATGGCCGCGGCATTTTTCATACTTTACCAGGGGGTGGTGAAAGGTATAGAGAGATATTCCAGGATCCTGATGCCTGTCCTGGGCCTTCTGCTTATTACCGCTGCTGTGAGGGCGGTCACCCTTCCGGGGGCTTCACAGGGAGTGGAATATCTTTTCAGGGTTGACATGGATTATCTCCTGAACCCGCGCACATGGCTGGAGGGATTTACCCAGGCTGCCTGGTCGACCGGCGCGGGCTGGGCACTATTGATGACATATGCGATCTATACCAGGCCACAGGACGGTATAGGCGGCAGCATGTTCATTGTTGCCTATGCCGACATACTGATAGCCATAGTTGCCGGTCTCGCGATACTCCCCACCATCTTTGCCCTTGCCCCTTCAATTGAATATGCCCATGACGCGCTTGCCGCAGGCAATGCCGGGATGACCTTCATATATATGTCAGAGCTGTTTGCACTAATGCCGGGCGGCTATTGGATGGCTATTTTCTTTTTTCTCTGCCTTGCCTTTTCAGCCATATCCTCACTGATCTCTATGGTCGAGGTGGGTGTTGCCAATCTGGTGACCTCCGGATGGGCCAGGAAGAGAGCAGTAATGTTCACCTGCGGTGCAGGGTTTTTGTGCGGCATACCATCCGCCTTCAGCATGGAATTCCTTAACAACCAGGATTTCGTATGGGGAGTTGCGCTGCTTATAAGCGGTATGCTGACCGCCATTGCGATCATGAAATTCGGCGTTGAAAAAGTCCGCAGAGGTCATCTGAACCAGTCCGGGTCACGTTTCCGGATCGGACGGTGGTACAACGTTTTGATATACATTAACCCCGTAATAATCGGGATTATATTTATCTGGCTGGTATACCAGTCTGTATTACAGGATCCGGCAGCATGGTGGAACCCTTTCGGGGAACTGACCACCGGCACGATGTTTTTCCAGTGGCTGGCAGTATTTGCCATACTGTTCCTGCTCAACAAAAGACTGGGAAAATACTTTAATTCACCGTAGCTCATGCCGGACCGGTTACCTGTCAGTGGGCGTCAGTCCGGGAAATCAATCCTTAGTTTAACTTAAAACCCGCGTCTTTTAGGCGCGGTCATATCCTGGCGGGGCTTTGCCCGAAAGGCGTGTGCGATCAAAAAAACTAGCGGTGCGAAGCAAAAATCGGGGTAAAGCCACCTCTTTCAGTGGGCGTCAGTCCGGGGAATCAATCCTTATTGCACTGACAGACAAGTCATTATTCAGGTTGCGGACAGGTCTGCCCCCGGGGACTGACGGGGTTTTTATTGGAATTCGAGGTGGTTTCAGCCACAAAGTTCATTGACCTCCTCAATAAGCTGCTTTCGTTTTAGAGAATTTAACTCCAGCCTGTCAAGGACTCCCGGATCCTGATTGATCTGTTTGCAAAGGACTATCCCGGCTTCCATAAATATCTGTTTCTGCAGCTTGTTGATCGATGTGAGTGCAGTTATGGGAAAGAAATTTTCTTTTTCGATCATATCCTTCAGTCCATGACCTTGCGGGTAATCCCACCCGATAAGATGCAGGCCTGCACATTTTCCGTAGTCGATTGCATCGGAAGTGAACCTGGTGTTGGTCACTATCCAGCCCTGAAAGGACAAGCCGTTAAACTCAGGGAACATCTGCCTTTTTTTTATTATATCATCAATCCTGGCCCTGATATAAAGCGGCACCTGCACATTTGCACATTTTCCCTGGCTGTTGTAGAACTTGCATTCAACGAATATCTGCTTGTTGTTGCCGGTGGCAACAACATCAACCTCATGCCGGACACATTGTCCGTGAACAATCTGTCCGATACTTACCTCAAATCCGAAATGCCTGATCAGTTGTCCCACGAAATGTTCAAAGGGATATCCGGTAGGCCCGAGTTCCATGATGGCCTGCTTGAGTTTGTAACGGGCGGCAGTGCTTCTTTTCTGCTTTTGTAGCAGGTTGAACGCGTGACGGTAAATTTTCCGTGTGCTGACCCCCTCATAAAGCCAGTTGCTGACTTCCTGACGGATCTTTTTTACCGATTCATTGGAAGCTCCTGCACGTTTTAATGATTCTTCAAGTTTTTCAGGCGAAAACGGTTGCTTTTCACCCGAGGCTTTCAGGATTAAGGGCTGATCTGTCATTGGCGGTAGATTAAAAATCCAATATTAGCTATTATCCTTTGTTTCTGCAATAGCTGAATTTTAGATTTTCTGAATCGAATTGTCGATGACTTCAACCCGGGCCATAACCCCGCCAGGGCTTGAAACTGCCTGATGTACAGGGGATAATGGGGATAAAGTTAAATCAGGGCTAATTTTACAAGATTCTTCAGCATGAAGCATGTCGTTTATTTATGCAGGCTGAAGCGGATGATCTTGCTCTTAATTTCTGCCTGATCAAAGGAACAGGCGGATAGTATCCACCAGACGCTGTCGGGATGGTAAAAAAACACATGTGTTTCATCATTTTTGTACCACCACCCGGAAAAATCAATATCGTCAGTTAGAAGTTCAGTCATGCAGAAAAGGCTGCCGCCCGGCCGGATCAGTGTCCGCAGCAGTGCAAACTCCTTTGCCGGCCGGTGAAAATGTTCGATCACCTCGCTGCAGATAACAAAATCATAGGTGCTTTCAAGCTTTCCGGCATCATTCCAGAAGAAGGGATCATAAAGTGAAATATCATAATTTTTTCCCTGCAGAATATCTGCCGCCACAGGACCGGTACCGGCGCCAAAATCGAGTCCCAGGCTTCCCGGCCGGTAAAATTCCATGACCATTTCTGTAAGGGGGCGCACAAAATTGCGGTACCCGGGGTCACGTATATCATTCATATGTGTTTCATACCTGGCTTTTTCCCTTTCGGGGGAAGGGTGGAACTGCGGCGCCATAAATACGGATTGACAATTTTTACATCTGTGATAGTCTGCATTTCTGAAATTTAACAGAAATGCTGTTTCAGAATCGCATAGCAGGCATAATATATTTTTATCTGTCACCTGTACAATAATTTGGATTCATTTTTATCGCTGAACCGGCTTATCTTCGCTGCCGCCAGGTTAGGGACACGGGAAAAGATCTGCCGGTGCAGCCGGTCAGCCGGATCTTTCCGCGAAAGCAAAACAGTCCTTGCAGCCGGTCAGCCG
>SLGC01000249.1 GCA_007123885.1 Bacteroidales bacterium
CCTATTCGGTATCAGAATATTATATGCCTCTTACCAGGGGAAACGTTGAAAACATCAGGAAATTCAGAAATATTGTATCTGTTACCCGCATGGAAAATCCGGCAGGTACCTACAATTCCGCAGTATTTCCACATGATCCCTCCTACCCGTGGAATGAAGACAACTTCGGTCCGCTTGTAATTCCTGCCCGAGGTGTGACAATACCGGTAGACCCCGCAAATATATCCAAATATAGCAGAATTATAGAAGCTTACGAACTCAACGATCTGGAAATAAGGGAAGATGGCATTTTCATCAACGGACAGGCCTCCGATTCATATACATTTGAAATGGACTATTATTTCATGATAGGCGACAACCGCCACAATTCACTCGATTCAAGGTTCTGGGGCTTTGTACCGGAAGATCATGCTGTCGGCCGGCCAAGGTTCATCTGGTTATCGCTCGACAGGACGAGGACGGGACTGAACAGGATCCGCTGGAACAGGATGTTTACAGTAACAAACTGAAAATTAATTCTATCCTGCCGGATCATTGTCGGCTTCAGTCATCATTTTAATGTTATTTTAAGGACCTTACAATACCTGAATTCATGAAATCAGCTGAAAAAATCAGTCGCCGGAAATTTATCAGAAACTCCGGCATGGGTCTCCTGGGATTTCCACTTCTTTATAATGCCACATGGAATGTGGCTCCAAGCGACAGGATCAGGGTGGCTCATGTTGGATTGGGGGGTATGGGTAATCAGCACATCAGATGGTTCTCGGGTTTTACCGACGTTGAAACGGTGGCCTTGTGTGATGTGGATCAGTCAAGGCTGGCCGCAGCCGCCAAAAATCTTTCCGGATTTAAACCAGGTTCAAAGGTTGACACATATGAAGATTTCAGATATATTATTGACAGAAAAGATATAGATGCAATAACCTGCGCTACGCCAGATCACTGGCATGCGTTAATAGCAATTATGGCCTTCGGATCAGGGAAGGATGTTTATGGTGAAAAGCCACTATCTCTTTTTGTCGAGGAGGGGTATAAAATGAGGAATCTCCGGGAATATAATGGCTCTGTCTTCCAGTTAGGAACCCAGATCCATGCCGGAGAAAACTATCACCGGGTTGCAGAGATAATACAATCCGGGATCCTGGGTAAGATCCACACCGTTCGTCTGTGGAAAACCGGGGGATCTCCCGGACTGGGCTTTCCATTGAATGAAACACCGCCGGTAACACTTGACTGGGATATGTGGCTGGGCCCGGCACCCTGGTCAGAATATACACCCGTACGCTGCCATCGCACTTACCGCCATTTCTTTGATTATTCCGGTGGCGTTTTTGCCGACTTCTGGTGCCATATAGCCGATATTATGTTTATGTCTGTTCATCCTGAAGGCTTGAGCACAATTGAAGCCCGTGGGGAGGTACCTGATGATGGCATAGCAGATACCCCGAAATGGATTGACGTGGATTTTAAGTTTAAGAACCTTAATGTTTACTGGACGACAAATCCGCCGGCGGTGCCTGGCGCGGACAAAATGCATATCGGAGCACATTTCGAGGGTGAAAATGGCACAATAACCTGTGATTATACAACCAAAACAATTAAGATAGGGAATGAAGTTACCGCAGATATCCCTGAAGTGCCAAAAACAATTTCAAGATCACCCGGTCATCAAAGAAATTTTCTCGATGCAGTTAAAACCAGGAACCTTCCGGAAAGCCACCTTGATTATGCTCAAGAGATGACACTTCCCATGCATCTGGCACTCATTTCATTCCGTCTGAAGCGAAGGTTGAAATGGGATAGCCAGAACAGACAGTTTTGGGATGACCCTGCGGCAAATTTTTTACTGACCAGAAACTACCGCACCCCCTGGACCCTTCCCTCTGTATAAACAGAAAAAACCATCATTACAAATGGCTAAAATGAAAAAATATATCCTTATCAGCTGCATCATTTTATTATTTTCATCTTCAGGCTTATCTCAAAACAGGGATTTTGTCCCTCTTTTTAATGGTCGGGACCTGACCAATTGGGTACTTGCAGCACCGGAAGGCTTTGAAGTAATTCTCGGGGAAATGATAACCCGCAGCTATGGTCCCGGAACCGACATCTTCACTGCAAAATCTTATGGAAATTTTATCCTTCGCCTGGAATTTCTTTTGTCGGAGGTGGGTAATAGCGGGGTTTTTATATGGAGAAATCCTGCAATCCAAAGTAACGGGTTTGAGGTTCAACTTCTGGCACCGTGGACACCATGGCGCCCGGATCTATACTGCACCGGTTCATTATACGGACATGTGGCAGTTAGTAACCGTCCTGATGAGACTCCCGGGATCTGGTACAGCATGGAAATCACATGTGACCGGGAACTGGTAACCGTTTCAGTAAACGGTGAAATTACCACGATTGCCGATATAGACACGGTGGAAACCCTTGCGGGAAAGCCATTTACCGGACTAATCGGACTTCAGGGGAATCATGGTGCAAAGGGACAGTACGCAAAATTCCGGAACATATATATAAGGGATCTTGATGCAGAGCCTGACTATGTCCTGAAGGGATTTCATGATAAAAATGATCAGCGGAGAAAACTTGCCCGGATCGCCGCGGTTAATCTTGGAGCAGAAATGATCCAGCCACTGGCCGGCTTACTTTCATCGGAGAATACGGCTGCCCGGAGTAGCGCAAGGCAGGCCCTTTTTGATATTGTAGCAAGGGCTTCCGATCCGGAGAACCCGGAAAATTCCAGGGCAAAGGTCAGATCTGCCATGAATAAAAGTATTCAGGTCTCATCAACCGAAACTACTGTGAACTATCTCGAATGGTTATCAGGATTGATCGCTGAATAATCCGACATCACTCTCAGAATGGAAAATCCTCAAAATCTACTTCTTTTTCTACCGGCTCAAAATCCGGTTCATCGGCAATTTCATGCCTTCTGTTACCGTCTACATAAATTGCACGGTACGGCCTCGTCGGACAGATATATTCACATGCACCGCAACCGATGCAGGTATCCTCATCAACTTCGGGTATGGTGAGCTCGCCGATATATGGAACCATATCACATGCCCTGGTGGGACAATGCTCAGAACAGGCTCCGCATGAGGTATTCTCCGTATAGACAATACAATTCTCCCTCTCAAATTTCACGACACCGATCTGGGTGACATGCTTTTTTTCCTGCGTTAGTGGCAGGATCGCCCCGTTTGGACAGACCTCGCCGCACACCGTACAATCAAAATTGCAAAATCCGGTGTGGAAATTCATGTGGGGCTGCAGCAGTCCCCCGATCCCGTACTCCAGGAAAGATGGCTGCAAAACATTTGTCGGGCATGCAGTAACACAAAGAGTACAGGCAGTACAGGATTTATTGAAATTATCGATCGACCTCGAACCCGGGGGAGAAACAGGATGATGCTTGACTTCCCTGATCTTTGTCTCCTGCTGGGGCTGTGGAACATCTATAGCAGAGGTCCGTAAAAACCTGCCGCCAAATAACATTATCATCGCACTGAGAAGAAAATTCCGCTTCGAATTATCTGTAATTGCTTCGGTTTTTCCAGGATTTTCTGCTGTAACAGGCACCAGGTTTTCTTTCTTGTGTGGGACCGAATATTTTATTGCATTGTCCGGGCATACCCTCAGGCAATTGTAGCAGGCAACACAACGGGAAAAATCAATATCGGATTCCCTGAAGCTGATACATGATGATTTGCAGATCCTGTCACATCGGCCACACATCGAGCAGGAATCCTCGTCGATATGAATACGGAAACGGGAATACCTGGAAATATGCCCGAGCAGCGTACCAACCGGGCACACGGTATTACAATAAAGACGGCCCCACTTGTATGATAAACCTACCACAAGCCCGAGCATTATAAAGGCAAATCCAAGTATTTCCCAGCGGATCGCAGGAACAGTGACCGGGAATAAGGTATAATTATCCCTTTCCATCAAAAAAGAAGACATCCTGTTGTTAACTTCAATTACACCCGGCCGCCCGAAATAGGCGACAAACCTTCCGAAGTTACTGTACGGATCAAGAAGGGTAAGAAGCAGGAAGCTGCCAAACAGGATAAATATCACGGTCAGTCCGAGCAGCGAATAGCGCAGGATGTTGCGCGGCCTGGAGTACTTGTAGGGCCGCTTCTTCTTCCGGAACTTTATGGATACCCAGGATATGACATCCTGAAAAATACCAAGAGGACAAATAGTTGAGCAATAAATCCTTCCGAATAGAGCGGTTAATGCTATGATCAGCAGGAAACCGGTTGCAGATAAAGCTATGACCTGGAATATCCTGACCACCGAAGGAACAAACTGAAGGTAAAGAAAGGATGAAATGAATCCTTCGGAAAATTCATGCCTGATATCAATGAAAATCAGTGTTGCAGTTATCAGGAAAAATAACGACACTATCACTCTGATGTATTTCAGGTGCCTTAACTTCATTTTAAGATACTTAATAATTGAGGGATCAGGGCTTTGATCCTGCCCTGCCCCTGTAAATGGAACCTTCTGTTTCTTAGACTACAATACGATGAATAGACTGGTTCTCCAGGTCCATATTACCTACTCCCATTTCGTGGGCAATCCGGATGTGGCCGATATTTGATGGCTCCGAACCGAAAAGCCTTGCAGAGGCAGCATCAGCAGCAACCATATCCGCGGATATTATCAATGATTTCATCATAACAATATCATCTACGGATTGTCCTCTCGGACCATTCTGCATCATCACCCTGTAGGCATCCACGATATTAAGATCAGGTTTCCGGTAAGTTCCGATATCCGCTATACATTGCTGAAGATCATTGGCATGGAAATAACGCCTGTCCCAGACTATTCCCATCAGGTTTTTAAGTGCAATTGTTATCTGTGCGCCGCCATGGTGCTTCAGAACCGGTATATTTATGAAAACATCGGCATTTTGCACTATCTGGTGAACCTTTGC